>JBIOXT010000044.1:0-2929 GCA_044869795.1 bacterium
CGACCTCAAACGGTTCGAGCGCGCGCTCGCCGGGTTTGTGCGCTGTGCCGGCGTTGGTGAACAGGCTCTGCCCCTTGTGGGTAAGGGTGTAGACCAGCTTCGTGCCTCTGAGCAGGCCCGTCCCCAGGAGCCCTTCATCCTCGCGTTCCTCAATTGTCAGGTATCCGAGCCGCGCGGCTTCCAGCAGGGTTGCGGCAAAGCCTCGCGAGAGGAGGGCCGTCTGCACGCTGCCCTGCGGCAGGATGGCGGGCACCACGGCCGGCGGCAGCGGTCGGGGGGCGTCGTGCTCGTACGGCGCCTCGTACATCACCGCGGGTTCCCGGCCGTACCTGAGGTACGTCCAGATCAGTCCGGCGACCAGCAGCGCCATCAGCAGGCCTGCTCCGCCGATGCCGTACCGGAAGATGCGCTCGATCCATTCGCCCTGCCGGAGCGTGCGCTCCGCCTGTTTCTTCTCGTCGGCCAGCAGGCTCTCATGAGTTTCGCGGCTGCTCGTGGGAACCTGGAGGAACAGCGCCGGGTCCAGCAGCGCTCTGACCTCCACGAAACTGGTGTCCGGGATGCTCGACTGGGTGACGGTGGCACGGCTGAAATCCCCGGCGATGTCGAGTTCGCCGGGGGCGGCGGCGCTGTGGATGAAGACCTTGAACAACTTCGGGCTGGGCCGCGGCGGGATGATGGTGATGCGGACCTCGTCGATGGGCGCATGGTCGCCCTCGACCGCCTGCCAGTAGAATTGTGCGGCGTCGGTGTAGCGCTGGACGGCATTGACGATCCGATAGCGGATCAGGAAGCGCTTGGTGGTGTCGGTCGCGGAATAGTACCACTTCAGGATCCGCTTGCTGCCGTCGGTCGACCGCTCGAAGCGCAGCGGCTGGTTCGTATCGGCGTCCCACACGCCGTCATAGATGACGTCGTAGGTCCCGTACTGCCCGCGGGTGTCCTTTTGGAGGTCGGCCCACGAGAACGATCCGTCGAACCGGAAGCTGCGGACCTCACGGACGTCCGCGGTGCCGTTGGGCTGCAGCCGGAAGGTGATGTCGACGAGGGGGTGATCGTACGACTTCGCCCACACCGTGCCCGTGGGGATGGTGAGCAGCAGCAGACAGAGCGCGAGCAGAATGCGTTTCATGGTCTTCCTACTGTTCGTGTGCTGCGTTATGGTCCCTGCCGGTGTGACGAACACGAGCAGGCTGCCGATCCCCAATTCCCGGTTCCCGTTTCCGACAGTAGCGTATAATCGGTCCCGTGAAGACCGGCGTCGGACGATTCCAGGTGATGGCGACACTGCAGGCCGCGCGGGCGCAGCTGCTCGGTCTGCCGCTGGCCTCGGCGAAATCCTGGGGGTTGAACCGGGCAATCTACATCGCCGCCGCGAAGCGGGGATTCACGCCGGGCAAGAGTGGTCCCACCAAGCCCAAGAAGTACGCCGCGACCTTTGCCGAGTACCAGCTGGGCGAAGACAAGGCGTATCGGGTGAAGGCCGGCGGGGAGCTGCTGTTCACGATCGGCGGTGAGATCCAGACGCCGGAGGACTTCACACGTCAGGTCGTCGCGCGCTTCAACGGGACATTTCGCGAGGCCTGGCACGAAGCGGTAGACATCGTCCGGCGATATGACCGGGTCGTGCTGGAGAGCCCGGACGATTTCTTCGCCCAGGTCTACCGGCCGCGCCGGGATGAACTGGCCAAGAAGTGGAACCAGGCGGCGAAAGCCGTAGGGTCCTGAGCGAGCGAAGCGAGTCGAATGGACCGCCAGGAGAGCGCAGTCGCCATGACCGCGTGGGCGATCGAGACCCAAGACCTCGTCCGGACCTACCGGACCAAGAAGTCGCAGCACAACCCCGAGGGCGCCCCCGTCGTCGCGCTGGACGGCATCACCCTGAGCATCCCGCGCGGAGAGTTTTTCGGTCTCCTCGGCCCCAACGGTGCCGGGAAGACGACCCTCATCAAGGTCCTGGTCACGCTGCTGCTGCCGACGTCGGGGACCGCCAAAGTCGTGGGCCTGGATGTCATCTCCCAGCCGCAGGCCGTGCGCGAGCGGATCTCGATGGTCTCCGGCGGCGAGCACTCCGGCTACGGACTGCTCACGGTGCGCGAGCAGCTGTGGATGTTCAGCCAGTTCTACGGAATGCCGACCGGCCCGGCGCTGGCGCGCATCGACGACCTCCTGAAAGTGGTCGGTCTCTTCGACGAGCGACACCGGCGCGTCAGCGCGCTGTCCAGCGGCATGCGGCAGAAGATGAACATGGTGCGGGGGCTGCTCCCCAATCCGGAAGTGCTGTTCCTCGACGAACCCACCGTCGGACTGGACGTCGCCGCCGCACGCGACATCCGGGCCTACATCAAGCAGTGGGTCCGCGAGAAGCCCGATCGCACTATCCTGCTGACGACGCACTACATGCATGAGGCGGAAGAACTCTGCGACCGCGTGGCGATCATCCACAAGGGACGGATCGTGGCCTGTGATGCACCGGCCGAGCTGCGGCGGCGCACCGCGGGCGGCAGCTATTTCGTGCTGACCACCGAACCGCTGGACGGCAGCGTCTGGCTGGGCGACGTCCCGGGAGTGCACCGCGCCGACGTCCGCGCGCTGGACAGCAAGAGCGAACTGCGCCTGGAGCTGACCGACGAAGGGGCGATTGCGTCGGTGGTCCAGGCGCTGGCGGAGCGGCAGCGGCGTATCTTCTCGCTGCAGAAGATCGAGCCGACGCTGGAGGAAGTGTTCGTCCAGATCGTGGGCCAGCGTCTGGAGGAAGCCGACGAACGCAGGGGGACGCCGTGAGCGTCGCCACGATCACCCCGGCCCGCGGCGCCGCCCGGACCATTCGCGCGATGCTGGGACGCTCGTACCCGCGCATCATCGGCGCCAACCGCGAGCGCTCCTGGCTGTTCTACGACACCGTGCTGCCGCTGCTGGGGACGATCGC
>JBIOXT010000045.1:0-7424 GCA_044869795.1 bacterium
TTCATGGGACGGCAAGAAAGCGACAGCGGCCCGGCCATCACGCTTCCGCCGCTCACCATCACGATCGGTCCTTAAACGTCATCTGCCGAATCTTCCCAATCGCCGAATCTTCCCAATCGCCCGATCGACCGAATGACAACATTCGGCGTCGTCGAATTGGGTGGGTAGATTGTGTAGATTGGGCAGATTGTGTAGATTGTAGTTGTAGAGTGGCGGTGTAGCTCAGCTGGTCAGAGCACGCGGCTCATACCCGCGGAGTCGGGAGTTCGAGTCTCCCCGCCGCCACCATGCACCAGTCGATTCGCTCCGGTGCATAGCGACGCCACCCGCCGCTCGAAATGACTGGTGCATGCCCTGTACCTGAGCACAGCGAATGGTACAGGGCTTCTTCGTTTGCGTGGAACGATGAGCATCCTTGCACGCATCCGATCAACCATCGTCCGCCACCGCATGGTCAATCCGGGTGAGACGGTCGTCGTGGCCGTTTCGGGAGGACCTGATTCCATGGCGCTGCTGCACGCGCTGGTAGCCCTCCGTGCCGAACTCGAGGTCTCTCTGCACGTCGCGCACCTCGACCACCGGCTCCGGCCCGACAGCGGTGAGGACCGCGTGTTTGTCCGGAAGGCCGCGGGATCGCTGAGCCTGCCGATCCATGACGATGCCGCCGACGTCCGGGCACTCGCAGCCGCCGAGAAGCGGTCGATCGAAGACGCCGCGCGCCGCGCCCGCTATCGTTTCTTCGCCAAGGTTGCCGCCGACGCCGGCGCCGCGGCGGTCGCGACGGCTCACTCGCGCAGCGACCAGGTGGAAACCGTGCTGATGAGAACGATGGACGGCGCGCCCTGGGAGCTGCTGGCGGGAATTCCTCCCGTCCGACCGTTGGGAGCCGTGCGCGTCGTGCGGCCCCTGATCGATGTCTGGCGGCGCGAGATCCTGGACTATCTCAATGGCGAGAAGATCCCATGGCGGGAGGATCCAACGAACCTCGATCCGGCAACCCCTCGCAACTGGGTGCGCCAGGTCTGCCTCCCGGCGCTCGCCCGTCAGGCACCCGCGCTGCCGGAGATCCTGGAAAAGCTCGGCGAGACGGTTGCTGAGGCAGTTGCGGTCCTGCGGGCGATGGCCGAGCACCTCTCCGCGACCCACCGCGCCCTGGCCGGCCGGGCGGTGGAGCTTCCGCTCCGGATGATGTTGGATCGCCCGCCGGCCCTGCAGCGGCAGATCCTTCGGCGGATGCTGGCCGAAGCGGCGGGAACAACAGTTGTTCTCCCCCGCGTTGTCGAGGATGAAGCGCTGGGTCTGGTCTTGCGGCGGCAGCACGGGGAGGTGCACGCAGGGTCGTGGGTGATCCGAACGGCCTATGACACGCTGATCGTTGCGCCGGCGGAGCCGTCACCACCGCCCGCGGAGGAGTACGCGCTCCCGGTACCGGGGCAGGTCGCCGCGACGGTGTTTGGCATTGCGGTCAGCGCCGAGATCATTACGCGGGAGGAAGTCGGTCCCGCGGCACCCGGCGAGGTGTACCTCGATGCGGATGAGGCCGGCCCTGTCCTGACCGTCCGCGGGCGCCGGGCAGGCGATCGGTTCCGCCCGCTGGGCATGAAGGGGAATAAGAAGGTACAGGACTTGCTCGTAGATCAGAAGGTACCCCGCTGGGCGCGGGGCCGGATCCCGATCGTGGTCGATACCCGGGGACGGATCGTCTGGGTGGTCGGCCAGCGTGTCGCCGAGGATGTGCGGGTGCGCGAGGCAACCACACGCATCCTGCTCCTGCGCGTCCGAGCGGTGGATGCCGCGGCCGGGCGATTCGCTTGATTATGAAACGGTTTCAGCGTATCGTAGGGCTAATTCGGGGAGGTCACTGGTGCTGAATCGTTACGTCAGAAACTTCATCGTCTGGGGCATCATCCTCGCGGTCGTGGTGTACTTCTTCCTGCCGCTCTACCGCACCAGGTCGCCCCGCACCGAGATCCGGTACGACGAGTTCCTGTCCTTAGTCGAGCAGGGGAAGGTCGCCGAGGTGACCCTCAGCGACGAGACGATCTCGGGCAAGCGCAAAGACGGCGAACAGTTCCGGACCTACGTGCCCAGCGGGGACACCTCGTACCTGCGGGTGTTGCAGAACAGAGGCGTCCAGATCAACGTCGAGCCGAAGTCCCGCTCGTCGCTGTGGCCGAACCTGCTCTCGACGATGCTGCCGTTCCTGCTGCTGGTGGGCTTGTGGATGCTGATGCTGCGGCAGGCCCAGAGCGGCAGCAACCAGGCGATGTCGTTCGGCAAGAGCCGGGCCCGCCTCCACACCGAGAACAGGCCCAAGGTGACGTTCGACGACGTCGCCGGCGTCGACGAAGCGAAAGAAGAACTGCAGGAAGTCATCGAGTTCCTCAAGCATCCCAAGAAGTTCCAGGCCCTCGGGGCGAAGATTCCACGGGGCGTGCTGCTGGTCGGGCCGCCCGGCAGCGGCAAGACCCTGCTCGCCAAGGCCGTGGCCGGTGAAGCCGGCGTCCCGTTCTTCTCCATCTCTGGTTCGGAGTTCGTGGAGATGTTCGTGGGCGTGGGTGCCTCTCGCGTCCGCGACCTCTTCGACCAGGCGAAGAAGAGCGCACCCTGTCTGGTGTTCATCGACGAGATCGACGCGGTCGGCCGCCAGCGCGGCGCCGGACTCGGCGGCGGCCATGACGAGCGCGAGCAGACCCTGAACCAGTTGCTGGTGGAGATGGACGGTTTCGATCCGAATGCCGGGATCATCCTCATCGCCGCAACGAACCGCCCCGACATCCTCGACCCGGCGCTGCTGCGGCCCGGCCGTTTCGACCGCCGGGTCGTCGTGGACAACCCGGACACCAAGGGCCGCCGGGCCATCCTCGAAGTGCACACGCGCGGCAAACCGCTGGCCGAGGACGTGAACGCGGACGTGCTGGCCAAGCACACGCCGGGTTTCTCCGGAGCGGATCTCGCCAACCTGGTCAACGAGGCCGCGCTGCTGGCCGCGCGGCGCAACAAGAAGAAGATCACGATGTCGGAGATGGACGAAGCGATCGAGCGGGTGATCGCCGGCCCGCAGCGCCGCAGCCGCATCCTCAGCCCGAAGGAGCGCGAGATCGCCGCGTACCACGAGGGCGGTCACGCGATCCTGGGGAAGCTGCTTCCCAACGCCGACCCGCCGCACAAGGTCACCATCCTGCCGCGGGGGATGGCGCTGGGCTACGTACTCTACGCACCGCCGGAGGACAAGTACACGTACACCCGGGCGGAGCTGATGGACCGCATCACCGCCGCCCTGGGCGGCCGGGTCTCCGAGCAGATGGTGTTCGGCGAGGTGACCACCGGCGCGCAGAACGACTTCGAACAGGCCACCGAGCTGGCCCGGCGCATGGTGACCGAGTTCGGGATGAGCGAGAAACTCGGCCCGCTGTCATTGGGCAAGCGGCATGGACCGGTGTTCCTGGGCCGCGACCTCGTGGAGACGAGGAACTACAGCGAAGAGATCGCGTACGAGATCGACAAGGAGATCCGCCGCATCATCGACGAGTGCTACGAGCGTGCGTCAGCGCTGATCGCCGACAACCGCGACAAGCTCGAGCGGGTGGCCAAGGTGCTGCTCGAGAAGGAGAGTCTGGAGGGCGAGCAGCTGGAGCGCGTGCTTGCCGGCGAGCCACTGGAACCCGAAGCGCCCCCCGTGGCTGCCGCACCGGTAGAACCTAAACCCGAGCCGCCGGCGCGCGAGAAGCCGCTGCCCACGTTGAAGCCGAAGCCTGAAGCGTTCTAGGCCCACGTCTGGGGCCTGGAGGTAACGATCAGGGGCCGCCCCCGGAAGGGGCGGCCCCTGCGATTTCGAAGTTACGGCCACGAGAGGGACATCCGCCTTCATAGGGGGGATCATGCAGATGCGAACCAGCAAGAGGCCGGAACAGCCGATCTCAACACGCCAGATGGCCTTTGTGGCGCTGCTCGCCGCCGTCTACGTCGTGCTGGGCCAGGTTGTGCGCTTCCTCCCCAATCCGATGGTGCCCGGGGCGATCATCGCGCTCAACATGACCGTCGTGGTCATTGCCGGTCTGCTGCTGGGGCCCACGGCCGGCGCCCTGGTTGGGCTGATCGGGACCGGGGCCAATGCGATCAGCCCGGCCGGCAACTCGTTCGAGGTCGCCGCGATCATCCCGCACACGGTGATGGGGCTTGTCGCCGGCCTGGCCCGCGATCGCGTCCCGGTCCTCGTCGGCGCGCTGTCGATCCTCGTCGGACACGTCCTGAACATCCTGGTGTTCGTCTGGACGGGGCTGCTGCCGCTGACCGACGTGACGGGTGCGGTGTTCTTCGGGGGACTGGCCTTCGAGACGGTCGTCGATGTCGTGGTGATCGTGATCGCCGTGCCGCTGCTGCGGCCGCTGGTGAAAGCCGCCTGAAGTTGGAAGGTTGAAAGTTGGAAGCTGAAAGTAACTTCCACTTCCACCTACGAACTTCCAACTGGTGTTAGGTCCGGCCAGGTCTCCAGAGGATCGGTCGACTGCACCACGTGCATCTGTGCCTCCTCGAAGCGCCGGAATGCCGCGTCGGCGTGTTCCGTGTAGTCGATCACGCCCGGCACGACGACCGGCGAGGTGCAGTCCTCGAGTAAATACACTTTGCGCGCCAGGCCGGGGTCGACGGTGGCGATCTCGGTGAGGAGGTCGTCGATCGTCCAGGCCACGCAGTGGCTCTTGGCCTGGCCGGCGATGATCACCACGTCGAAGTCCAGCAGCGCCTGGATGAACCGGAAATTTTTCTCCGCGATCTTCCTGCCGTCCGGCCCTTCCAGCACCTCCGGCCGCAGTACCGAGTAGTCCTCGGTCAGCGGGTTGTCGCCCTTGCGTTGGAATCCGGTCTGGCTGGACCGGGCGATGGCGTGGAAGAAGACCGCTTCCTCCACGGCCGAGACCAACGCGTGCCCGATCCCCCCCAGCATCGCGTGATACGGCCAGATCGTGAGCTGGTATTTTCCGCTTGCCGCCAGGCGCTCCACGTAGTACCGCGCGTAGCCCTGGAGCCAGGGGTAGTCCACATTGTCAAGACGCGCCGCCACGGCCGGATTGACCTTCCAGCGGCCGGAGTGCACGTCCTCGACCGACAGCAGTGAGTACGGCGCCGGATGCCCTCCCGCGTCATCGATCCAGAACAGGGGGTGGAAAATCTGCATCGCGGTGTGCGTATCCATCGTCGGGTAGATCTGGGTCACGACGTCGAGGTTGCGGTAGATGAAGCGGCACAGGCGGATGTTGTCGTCCACCGCGGCGCGTCCCGTGCGGCCGGCGACGAAGAGCTCGAACTCGGGGATGCAGAATGTATTCTGGACGTCGACCGCGATGAGGCAGATCCGCATCGCGTCCCCGGCGGCGGCACGCAGCCGGTGCTCCGCCGCCCATGCCGCAGCCTGGACCGCCCGCTCCTGGTAGGGCACCCGCCACACCTGGCCGACCTTCGCGGGATCGAAGAACTGAGGAATCGGTAAGGGCATCGCCACTAGAATTGTACTACCGCCCCAGAGGGCTAGGGACTCCGCGGCAGGCGACGAATACTTGGACCAGTCTCCACGGTCTCCACGGTCTACTCAGTCTCCACGGTCAACAGCATCATGACGGTGAAGACCGTGCGGACCGTGAAGACTGTGTAGACCTGAAGTTGATGGAGGTGTGTAGTGGCACGATCTGGCCGCATGTCGAGGAAGACGGGTCTGCGTCCCGGCCCGATTCTGATCTACGTGGCCGCCGTGGTCGTCGTCGCGGCCGGACTGTACGCCTGGGATCTCTCCTACCGCCGGCGTCAGGAGGAGGCCAGCAAACCTCCCGATCCTCAGGTCCTCGTGAAGAACCTCGTCGAGACCATCATCGGACCCGACACGGTTCGGAACGTGCGGGTCAATGAGGCCAGCGGTGCGGTGGAAGTGGACTTCGAGTCTGCCACCTATCCTCCACGGGTCCGCGCGACGGCGGCCGGGGAGGTCCTGGCCAACGGCCTGGTGACCGTCGGTGCGGCCGTGAAGCAAGGCGACACCGTCGCCTTCGTGAAGGGAAGCAACGGTCAACCGATTCCCGCCGGGAAGGCCCAGTTCGCCGGGCGCGTCGTGGAGGTGCTGGTAAAGCCGGGCCTCGCGCTGGAGGTGGATAGGCCGGTGGCTTCGGTCGAACCCGATTTCGCGAAGGTCGATCCGGGCATCAAGAAAGTGGCGCGCGAGAATCTGGAGACCGAGGGACTGCTGGCGTATCAGGCGGTGACCAACCAGCTCCAGCTGGCGAAGTCCGTGACCGCCAACATCTACTACCAGGACGCCGTCATCGCGACCGTGACCGGCAAACGCGGCGACAAGAATGTGACCACCACGTACTTTGGAGCCCTCAAGTGACGGGAACAGGCGAACAGGCGAACACCGGAACCGTCCGCGCAGGCCGGCGACTGAGGCGCATGTGGCCGTAGAGATCGGAGCCCGGCTCACCATCGAGGATGTAGTCAAGGTAGCGCGAGAGAGGGCGGCGGTTGCCCTCTCTTCTCGTGCCCGGGACCGCGTCGCGCGCTCACGGGAGCTGGTCGATCGATTGGTCCGCGAGGGGACCCCGGTCTACGCGATTACCACCGGCGTCGGAGAGCTTGCCGGAGAGCGGATCTCCGCGCAGCAGTCCGCGCAGCTGCAGGTGAACATCATCCGCAGCCACAGCGCCGGGGTGGGGGCCCCCCTGCCCGAAGAGGTCGTCCGCGGCATGATGCTGCTCCGCGCCCACGCCCTCGCCCTCGGCTTCTCCGGCATCCAGGCCCAGACACTGGACCTGTTGGTCGAAATGCTGAACCGCGGTCTGCACCCGGTCATTCCGTCGCAGGGCTCGGTCGGCGCCAGCGGCGACCTGGCCCCGCTGGCGCACCTTGCCCTGGCGATGATCGGCGAAGGGGAAGTGCTCGCCGGCGGACGGCGGCGTCCCAGCGCCGACGCGCTGGCGGCCGCGGAGCTTCGTCCGGCTGCACTGTCGGGGAAGGACGGGCTGGCCCTCATCAATGGGACGCAGCTGATGACGGGGATCGGCGCGCTCGCCCTCTACGATGCGCGGCGTCTTGCCGGAACCGCGGACGCGGCCGCCGCGATGTCGTTCGAGGCGCTGCGGGGAAATCCCGACGCGGTCGATCCCCTGCTGCACGATGCGCGTCCGCATCCCGGCCAGCGGGCGGTCGCGGCCAACCTGCGGCGGATGATCGAGGGCAGCGAGATCCTCGCCCGGCCCGGCGAGCGGCGGAAGCTGCAGGACGCCTATGCGCTGCGGTGCATTCCTCAGGTCCATGGGGCGGTGCGGGACGCCCTCGCCTATGTCAGCGGCGTCATCGACATCGAGATCAACTCCGCCACCGACAACCCGCTGCTGTTTCCGGAGCAGGGCCGTGTGATCTCCGGCGGCAACTTTCAC
>JBIOXT010000046.1:0-3094 GCA_044869795.1 bacterium
CTGTGTCATCGGCGAAGTCGATGACGACGGCGACGTCCATATTGCCGGCGTCGGCACCGCGCCCTCGGCGGGGCTCCGCAAGGGGGTCGTCATCGACATCGACGCCACGACCCGGGCGATCGGGGACGCGATCGAGCGGGCCGAGCGGATGGCGGGGACCAAGGTCGACGGCGTGTTCGTGGGCATCTCCGGCGAACACGTCAACTCCACCAATTCGCGCGGGGTGGTGGCGATCAGCCGGGGGGACCACGAAATCGCCTCCGGCGACGTGGAGCGGGTGATCGATGCCGCCCGCATGGCTGCGCTGCCGGCATCGGACCGCGAGGTCGTGCACCTGCTGCCCCGCGGGTTCATGGTCGACGGGCAGGATGGGGTCCGCAATCCCGTGGGGATGTATGCCGCCCGGCTGGAAGTCGAAGCCCACATCGTGACCGGCACCTCGACGGTGCTGGCGAACCTGTTGAAGTGCGTGCAGCGCGCGGGCCTGACGGCGGAGGAGATCGTGCTGGAGCCGCTGGCCTCGGCGGAGGCGGTGCTGTCCGGGCCCGAGCGCGAGCTGGGGGTGGTCCTCGCCGACATCGGCGGCGGCACCACGAGCCTGGGCATCTTCGTCGGCGGCGGCCTGTCGCACACCGCGATCCTGCCGGTCGGCGGCAACCACATCACCAGCGACGTCGCCGTGGGCCTGCGCACGCCCCTAGCCGAAGCGGAGAAGCTGAAGATCCGGCACGGCGCGGCGTCGCCGCACGACGCCAGCGAAGGAGAGTTGATCGAGGTCTTCAACGTCGGCGACCGGGAGCCGCGCGTCCTGCCGCGGCGCGTGCTCTGCGAAATCATCGAGCCGCGGCTGACGGAAATCTTCGGCATGATCCGGCTGCAGATTAAACGCAGCGGGCTCGGCCACCTGGTCCCCGCCGGCATCGTGCTGACCGGCGGTACCTCGCTGCTCAAAGGCATCGCCCGGTTCGCCGGAGAGCGCCTCGAGCTGCCGGCGCGCACCGGGGCCCCCGAACAGCTGGGCGGGCTGATCGATGCAGTGAACAGTCCGATCTACGCGACCGGGGTGGGGTTGGTCCTGTACGGCGCGCATCATGCCGGCGCCGGGCGGGTCCGCACGACCAACGGCAGTGGCTGGTTGGGACGCATGCGGGGCTGGTTGAGAGAGGTGGTGTCGGGCGCCTAGCGGCACCCGGCAAGCACGCAAGCAGGCAAGCGGGCAAGCGTAGAGGCAAAGCGATCGGATAGTCGATGGAGCAGACGACGCAGCATGGACCGGGAGGTCCAAAGGGGGAACGGTGATGGCGCACATCGATCGCGATCTGAGGCGCTACGCGGCGATCAAGGTCATCGGGGTCGGCGGCGGTGGCAGCAACGCGGTGAACCGCATGATCCATGCGGGGTTGCGGGGCGTGGAGTTCATCGCGATCAACACCGACGCGCAGGCCCTGGCGATCAGCAACGCCGACAAGAAGATCCACGTCGGCAGCAAGATCACCAAAGGGCTCGGCGCCGGCGGCGACCCCGAGGTCGGCCGGCAGGCGTCGGAGGAGAGCAAAGAAGACCTCTTCGAGGCGATCGAAGGCGCCGACATGGTGTTCGTCACCGCGGGCATGGGCGGCGGGACGGGGACCGGCGGTGCGCCGGTGGTGGCCGAAGTGGCGCGCGAGGTCGGCGCGCTGACGATCGGCGTCGTCACCAAGCCGTTCACCTTCGAGGGCAAGCGCCGCGGCGTCGCCGCCGAGGACGGCGTGCGCACGCTGAAACAGAAGGTCAACACGCTGATCACGATCCCCAACGACCGGCTGCTGCAGATCATCGACCGCACGGCGACGGTCGTCGAGGCGTTCCGCGTCGCCGACGACGTGCTGCGCCAGGGCGTGCAGGGCATCGCCGATCTGATCACGGTGCCGGGGCTGATCAACCTGGATTTCGCCGACGTGCGCACGGTGATGCACGAGGCCGGATCGGCGCTGATCGGCATCGGGGTGGCCACCGGCGAGGACCGCGCGATCCGCGCCGCGCAGGCCGCGATCAGCAGCCCGCTGCTGGAAACGTCGATGGAGGGGGCCCGCGGCGTGCTCATCAACGTCACCGGCGGGCTGGACCTCGGGCTGATGGAGGTCAGCGAGGCCGCGCAGATCGTCAAGGACGCGGCCGACCCCGAGGCCAACATCATCTTCGGCGCCGTCATCGACGACAAGACCGACGGCGAGGTGCGGATCACGGTCATCGCGACGGGGTTCGATGCCGCGAAGAAGCGCGGCGAACCCGAGCTGGAGATGCCCGACGACATCGACAACGGCGTGAAAACGCTGCTCAACGATCTCGACATTCCCGCCTTCCTGCGGCGGCGCTAGGCCTCCGAGTGGAAGGGGCGTCAGAAATGACGCCCCTTTCGTTTTTGCGGAAATCCGGATACGCTGGAAGTCGTGGAAACGGATCTCTCCTGGCGCGTCGAGGAGTTCCGCAGCATCGTCGGAGAGTTCTTCCCCGTCGAGCAGGTCTGGTACGACGGGGGCCGGCCCGCGTTTGCGGTCCGCCCCGGGGACGACGCACGGGAACAGTTCCTGCGGCTGCGGGAGCGCCTCGAGCCGATGGACTACCTCCCCCTGATGCGGGCCCGCAACGGCCGCACCGTGATCGCGCTCATCCCCCGTCCGCCGCGGGGGGCCTGGCGGTGGCAGGTCAACGCGGCGCTGTTTGTCGCCACCGTGATCACCACGTTTCTGGCCGGCTACCTCAACGCGCAGGGTCTGGTGGAGAGCCATCTGCTGAGCAGCGCGATCGGCGGAGGGCTGGCGTTCTCGATCCCCCTGATGTTGATCCTCCTCACGCACGAGATGGGCCACAAGGTCGTCTCGATCATCCGGGGCATCGACGCGAGCCTGCCGTACTTCATCCCGATGGTTCCGCCGATCGGGACGATGGGGGCGGTGATCGTGACGAGGACCCCGGCGCCCAACCGCGACGCGCTGCTGGATCTGGGGGCGTCCGGTCCGATCGCGGGATTTGTGGTGGCGGTGGGGGTGGTGATCATCGGGCTGATGCGGTCGTTCGTGCTCACCGCCAGCGCGGTGCAAGGCCAGGTTTTGGT
>JBIOXT010000047.1:0-9025 GCA_044869795.1 bacterium
CAGCAGCCCGGCGCCGGCGATGGCCCCGATGAGCCACCATCGCCGCAGCAAAACGTCGACGTAGTCGCGGAGCGACGGCTGCGGAAGCGACTCATGCACGGGGAGCTGGGCGTCCATCGATCACCTACGGGCCGGTCACGTTGCGGACCCCGGCCAGGATGCTCAGGATTTGGGAGATGGAGCTCAAACCACTCTCGGGGATCACGATCACATCGCCGGGCTGCACCGCGATCGCCCCGGCGGGCGACCCGCGCTGGATGTCGCTGAGCTCAATCGTGACCAGCACGCCTCCGCCTTCGAGTTTCTCGACCTTCACGCCGGCGGGCGGGCGCTCCAACGTGCCGCTGCGCCGGATGAGGTAGAGCGTGCGGGCCGTCGCGAACGCGCGGGACAGGGGACCTCCCGCCATCGCCACCGCTTCGAGCAGGGTCACCGAGCCACGCATCACGAACTGGCCCGGGGCGCGCACATCGCCGAGGACGAAGAACTTGTTGTTCGTCTCCAGCGGGATGATCAGGGTGTCGCCCGGGCGCACGATCACATTCGCATCCATTTCTTGCCGCAGCAGCAGGCGGTCCAGACGCAGCGGCTCGCGTTCGCCGGACCGCCGGACCAGCGTCGACTGTGCCAGGGACGCGGTGTCTTTGAGTCCGCCGGCCAGCAGCAGCACATCCAGCACGCGCATCTCCCCGCGCAGACGGTACTGGCCGGGCCGGAGCACTTCGCCCACGACGTTGACGACACTGAAGAAGTCCTCGCGGACGACCAGCGTCTCCCCTCCCTGCAGGACGATGTTGGCGGAGGGATCGCCGGCGAGAACCTTCTTGAGATCGATGGCCAGCGGCGGATCGCCGGGCCGGATGAGGTGCGCTTCCGCCAGATCGGCGACGTCAGTGACCCCGCCGGCCGCGGCGAGGAGATCGAGCAGGCGCGCACCGGGCTGCAGCGCGTATGTCCCGGGCCGTGCGACCTGTCCCAAGATGGAGACGCTGAGTTTGCGGAACTCCCGCACCGTGACGCTGACCTGCGGGTTCCGGATGAAGGCCGCGTAGGCCCGCGTCAGCGTCGCCGCCAGCTGGTCGACGGTCAATCCCGCTGCGGGTACCGTGCCCACGATCGGCAGGCTCACTCGGCCGTCCGGCATGATCGCGACGATCCTGGAGAGATCGGGATAGCCGAACACGGAGACCTCGATGACGTCTCCGGGGCCGAGGACATACGGCTGCTGCGCGGCCGCGGGCATGACGGAGACCACGAGCAGCCCCACGAGGAGCCCGCCGACCCAATGCCGGCCTGTTCGTTTCATGGCATCTCCGATAGTACCACGCGATCCCGGCTGTGGTTCGACCGGGGCGGCGAGGCAGTCGATTTTCGTCCTGACGGAGACCGGATCGATGAGACCGTGGCGGCAGCAACGCCTGCAGTAGTGGGTTCTGCGCACGAGACGCAGTTCCTCTGCGCGGCGGGTCTACAACCGCCAATAGAGGACGCCGTCCCCGGCGATCTCCGGCTTGACGCTCCTCACGTCCACGAAGACGCCGGGTCCGTTGCCCGTGCGCAGGAGCGCCGAAAGCTCGGCGGCCCCGCGCTCCCGGAACACACGGTGGGGAACCGCCAGGATCACGGCGTCATACCGGATCTCCTCGGCGAACGGATCGCGGCTGAAGGCGATCCCCATCCGGGCGAGATCGGCGGGTCCGGCCAGCGGATCATGCACCGTGACGTCGACGTCATGGGTGCGGAGTTCGCCGACAATATCGAAGACCCGGCTGTTGCGCGTGTCCCGCACGTCCTCCTTGAACGTCATGCCGAGGACCAGGACGCGGGCGCCGCGGACGACACGGCCGGCTCGAATCAACAACCGGACCGTCTCCCGGGCAACATACGACCCCATCGAGTCATTGGTCCGCCGGCCGGCGAGGATGACGTCGGGAATGTAGCTCACCTCCTGAGCCTTGTGCGTGAGGTAGTACGGATCGACGGGGATGCAGTGCCCGCCGACCAGCCCCGGCTCGAACGGCAGGAAATTCCACTTGGTGCGGGCTGCGGCGAGGACCTCGCGCGTCTCCAATCCGAGGCGGTGAAAGAGGAGGGCGAGTTCGTTCATCAGGGCGATGTTGAGATCGCGCTGGATGTTTTCAATCACCTTCGCCGCTTCGGCGGTTCGGATGTCAGGTGCGGCGTACACGCCGGCGTCCACGACCAGCCCGTAGAGGCGCACCAGCGCCGCGGTCGTCACACCGTCCTGCGCGGCGACAACCTTGACGATCCGCTGCAAGGTGTGTTCACTATCGCCGGGGTTGATGCGCTCGGGTGAGTACCCGACCGAGAAATCCTCCCCGACCCGACCTCCGGACGACCGTTCCAGCGCGGGGACGCAGATCTCTTCGGTGCAGCCCGGATAGACCGTCGACTCGAAGACGACGATCGGCATGGCCGCGTCGCCCGGCGCCCTGGATCCGGCAAGTGCCTGCCCGACGATCTCGCACGCACCTAGCAGAGGCCTCAAGTCGGGCCGGCGGGCGGCGTCGACCGGCGTGGGAACGGCTACGATGTAGACGGCCAGCCCTCGCAGATCTGAGCGGTCGGCGGTGAGCGTGAGGTGCTCTGCGGCCAGCACGGCCGCCGCATCCACTTCGCCGGACCAGTCGACGCCCGTCTGCAAGGCCTCGATCCGGCCGACGTCAATGTCGAAGCCGACCGTCGGCACACGCCGTCCAAATGCGACGGCGAGCTGCAGCCCGACGTAGCCGAGCCCCACAATCCCGACGGGCTGCGGAACAGCCTCCGGCACCGGGTTCACCTGGACCTAGGATTGACGGCTGGGGACCGTCTCGATCACTTCGTCGGGCCGTGCCGCTTTGGCCCGAAGGCCCGACCATCCGCAGTTGGCGCAGCGGAACCGACGGAGCGGGAAGAACCAGGTGACGATATCAAGCGGCCGGCGTCTCAGGCGCCGGAGGCCGTGCCCGCACACCGGGCATGCGGCCGCCGACCACTGCGAGGATACCCTCATCCTCTGGCCGATCCGCCGGACGATCAGGACGGCCGAGAGGACGATCAGTCCGACCCCCAACAGGTCCGACACATGCAGCCCGCGGATCCCGTTGATGAAACGGACGACCAGTGCGCCGAACGCGATCCATAGGTTCCCCAGCTGCTCCCAGAGGTTGCTGCCGATGTCGGTCTGCTCGACGAGCAGATAGACGCCGATGATCGCCGCGAGGGCGGCGACGATTTCGACCAGCCACCGCCGGAGGAACTGCCTCATGGTCTGAATTCCCACCCCGCGAGGACCGTTGTCCCTCCCCACTATAACCAAAGGCCGGAGGGAGTGACACCCTCCGGCCCCTGCTGAGAAGACGGATGCTTCGACGTTCGCCGCGCTATCTCGCGGTCACCGAGACGCGTTTCTCAATGCGTCCTCCGGAAGACGTCGATGCCGTCACGATGATGAGATACGTGGCGTTGCGCACGCGGATCGTAAAAGGCACCGCGGTGTCGAACCTCCCCGCGCTGTCGGCGGTGACGGCCTGGCGGCCCATCGTATCGCCCTGATAGGCCACGACAATCCTCACGTTGGCGCCTGCGGCCGTCGTTCCAGCCACCCGCACCGGGCTTGAGACCACGTCACCCGGAGCGGGACGCGCGATGTCCAGCGTAATGCCTGACGGCGGCTGGCCCCCGCCGGAAAGGATGTTGATTTCCCAGGCGTCCCGCGTCGTAGGGTTCAGCCGCAGCTCGACGGTCTGCCCGGCGGCCAAGGCGTCGACGCCCCTGGAAGATACGCTGTTGTTCACAAGCACGGTGACGTCCGAGACGTAGTGGAACGACCGCCCGTCGCTGAGCACAACCGTGCGGCTGCCCCTCGCGACCGCTTCGATCCGCCCGGTGGCCGTCAGGTACGTGGCGCGGATCCGTGTGGCGGTATTCCCGCTCATCGTCACCTCGGCGTCGTCCCCGCGGCGCAGGGACGACAGCGACACCGAGCCGCCGGCGCCGCTGGAGGCATCGACGCGGGTGATGATCGTGTCGGCCGTAACCCTGATCCGGTAGGCGACGTTGCCCGACTCGACGGTGACCGAGGGTTGGTCGCCGCCCTGGGAGACGGCCGTGATCACACCCTTGATGGTCGACTGCCCCGACGGCGGGGGCGGCGGTCCTCCCCCTGCGGTCGTGATCTGGACCGTCCGCGTCGCGGCATTGTAGTCGACGGTGGCCCCGAGGGATTCACTGATGAACCGCAGAGGAACCAGTGTCCGCCCGCCGACAATCTGTGCCGGCACGTCCAGCGTCACAGTCTGGCCGTTGACGAGGGCGTTCCGGCTGCCGATCTGCAGTTCAACGCTGGTGGTGCCGCGCTGAGCCCGGACCGTCCTGGTGGATGCGACCCAGACGACAGTTGCGCCCATCTTCTCGAAGATGCCGCGCAGCGGGACGAGGACCCGGCCGCCCACCACGACGGGCGGCTGATCAAAGACGACCTGATCCCCGTCGACGAAGACGCGAACGGTTCCCTGAGCGGCGACCGGGCCGCCGCCGCTCAGGGTCAAGGTCAAGATCAACAAAATAGTGCAAATGGACGACAGTCTCATGCGGATGCACCTCACCTGGTCTGGAATACAGTCACTTACTTTTTCCCTGAACCCCGGGAAGGTAATCTTGCGCGGCTACTGTTTGCGCAGGCGGTCCAGAATCGCGCGCAGCCCGGCGCGGGCGGCAGCATACGCAGGCGCCTGAACGACGTTCGTGAGTTCGTACGGATCGACGGCGAGATCGTACAGCTCACTGTCGCCGTTGAGGTACTCCGCGTAGAGGTAGCGGGCCGTCCGTACGGCGGAGAACCACCGCGCTTTCGTGCCGGGATCGCCGTGCAGCTCTTCGATCAGCAGGGCCGTCCGCCAGGGCGTCGCCGGATCGACAAGCAGGTGGGCGAGGCTCGCGCCGTCGACTCTGCCGTGGAGTCCCCCGCTCCACGCCATGATCGAAGGGGCGAGGTCTTCGAGCTGGACCAGTCCACTCTCAACCCGCGGACGGATCCCGGGCGCGCGGATGACCAGTGGGATGTGCGCACAGGATTCGTACGGACACGCTTTCCCGCGCCACCGGTGCTCGCCCCAAGCATAGCCGTTGTCCGACGTGAAGATGATGACCGTGTCGGACAGCCGGCCGGCGCCGGCGAGCGCCTCGAGGAGGGCTTTCAGGGCGCGATCAAGCGACCGCAGGCTCCGGATCTGATCGCGGCGGATCTCCTCGACGCGGGCGGTCGTCCAACCCAGCGGGGGAAGCGCCTGGACCCAGGCGGGTTTGCGCGACACATCTGTTTCATCGAATGACGGCGGCCGGGCGTACGCGGGAACCGGCAGGGCCCGATCTGGCGGAGCCGGTGTGTAGGGCCGGTGGGGGGCATACGGAGCAAAGTACAAAAAGAACGGAGCGTCCGCGCGGGCCTGGACGAAGTCGATCGCTTTCCGAACGAGCACATCGGTGGAGTACTCTCCCGGATCGGTTCCGTAGGCAACCTCAGAGCGGCCCTCCATCAAGGCGTAGTCGTAGTAGCCGACGTTCTTGAAGGCGTTCCAGAGATCCCATCCCGGCGGCACGTACGGCCAGGGGGTGAGATCCGTGTACCGGTTGAGATACTTGCTGATCAACGCCGTGCGATACCCCCGGGCTTTCAGCCAGGTCGCCAGCGTGGCGCGATCGCTGAATGCCGTCGCCCCGATTTCATTGCTCAGCACCCCGTGGTTGTGCGAGTACAGGCCGGTCAGGATGCTGGCACGGCTGGGACAGCAGGTGGGCGTTCCGGAGAAGGCGTGGGTGAACGTGACTCCCTTGGCGCCGAGGAGGCGCCGGGTCCACGGCATGTACCGCAGCGTGTCCCAGCGTTGGTCGTCGGTGACGATAAGGACGATGTTGAGGCCGGTCCGCGGCGCATCGGTCGTGACCCAGACGACGTCCGAGTCTGTGGCCTGCCCGGACACGCTCCAGATCCGCAGAAAGTAACTGTAGGTCGTTCCCCATTGCAGGGATCGGTCGGTGAACGACTCGGTCCCCGGAGGCAGCGGCGTGACCTCGACGCCGCCTCGAAAGAGGGCCAGCCGTGCCGCGCCGTGCGGCGCAAGCTCCTGCGCGCTCCAGCTGAGCCTGACGCTGCTTGAGGTCTTGGCGACAATGCGCAGGCTCTGCAGCGTCTGCAGCGAGACACGCCGGCCCATCCCGGCGTGGGCCGGCGCGCGTCCGGATTGTTCAGAAATACTGCGGCGGCGAACCACATGGTAGGCCCTGATCGATGCCAGAACCACGAACACGAGGAGCAGAATCGCGAGGCTGCCAACCAGAGCCTGCCGGAGGCGCATCATCGTTGGGTTCCGCGGACGCCTTGGAGGACCTTCCGAAGGACTTCCGGAGCGACGACAGAACGAATTGAGCCATGCTGTCGCTTTCCCGCCGCTGGATCGTCTGGGCCGTGGCCGTCGTCATTACCCTCGTCACCGTGCCGTTCGGCGCGCCTCAGCCTGTCCACGGGTCGGACGACCGTGAACTGTATCGTGAGAGGGGACCGGATGAGAGTGAGACTGCAGTCCTCATCACCGATCCGCAACTGGGCTCTGGCGCCTCCACGGCTGGAACCGGTGCCCGCCTCTATAGCATGCCGTTACGCACTCCTCTCTCCGCAGAGGATCTACTCGCCGCAAAAGCGGGCGCCCGGCACAGCTTCGGAATGGCTCCGTGGGAAATGGGACAGACCGATGATCTCGAAGAATTCGCGACGGCATCCGGACCCGGTCCTCTCAGCCACACGGTGGTCAGCAGTTTTGCCGGGCTGGATCGGCCCAGCGCGGCAAGCGGGGGATTCGTGTTCTTTCCGCCCGACACCGCCGTCGCAAAGGGTCCGGCCAAGGTTCTGGAAGCGGTCAACAGCGCGGTGCGGCTGTTCACCGCGGCCGGGACGGTCGTGGCGACGATGACCCTCAACACGTTTTTCAGTTATCCGGTCAACGGCGACGGCGAACGCATCCTCTTCGACCCGAAGGTGTTCTACGATCGCAACGCGGCCAATCCGCGCTTCTACCTGGTCGCCCTTGACGCCGAGACGACGCTCACCGAGCAGTCGCGGATCTACCTGGCCGTCTCGCGGAGCAACGATCCCGCCGATCTCTCGGCGGCGAATTGGTGCCGGTACTTCATCAATGCCAAACGCAACAAGAACAAACCGTCGAAGACGAGCTGGGCCGACTACCCGGGGCTCGGCGTGGGGCCCGATGCGCTGGTCATTACGGCCAACCAGTTCACGTTCCGGTCATCCAGTTTCACCTACGCGATTATCCGGGCGCTGAACAAGAATACGCTGTCGAACAACGCCGGCGACTGCCCGGGCCTGCCGCAGGTCTTCACCTGGCAGCCTGCGTCGGGGGCCGGTGACATCACCGTCTTCACCCTGCAGCCTGTTCAGTCGTACACCAGTCCCTCGTCGTTTGCCGGTACGGCCAATCCGGCGTACGTGATCAGCACGGTCTACGGCAGCTCCGCCGTCTACAAGGTCTGGAGGATCAGAAATATTGCCGGCGGGTCGCCGACCCTCGGCGGGCCGGTCAATCTCACGGGAGCGTACACGTATGGGCTCCCACCCGATGCCGTGCAGGCCGGCACGACGCTGCCGTTGAGCACGGGCGACAACCGCATGGTATCTGCCGCCGGTATCGGCAACGCGCTCTACGGGGTGCATGGGACGCTCTGCAATCTCGGCGGCGGCGCGGCCGAGTCGTGCGTTCGATACGTCAGAATCACCGTCGGGCAGAACGGGACCGGGGGGCTCACGGCCGCCCTGAAGCAGCAGATCACCTTCGGGGGCGGCAATGGCGTCTTCTATTTCTGGCCGGGAGTCACGGCAAACCTCGTCGAGAAAATCGTCGTGGTCTTCCAGCGCAGCGCAACCAATGCTTATCTCAGCGCCTACCGGACTGGCAAGAACCTCGGGGACCTGGCATTCGAAGCCCCCGCGGCGATCACCGACGGCACGTGCAGCCAGACGCTCACCGACCGGACCGGGGACTACGTGGGAGCACAGACCGACCCGCTCGGAGCGACGTTTTGGGTCGCGGGAGAACGGGCCACGTCGATCGGGGGCGCCTGCGTCTGGCAAACCTGGATCCAGCAGCTGCTGGCACCATAGCCAAGGTCGAGCAGGACTTCGCCGAGAATCTTCGAACTGTCCGGCCCAGACTCCACAAGTCACCGCAAGTCACCGCCTCTGGCGAGGCAAATTACTGGAGCGTGCGCCCAATGGTACGGCGATGGATGAAGCCGGCAGGTATCTTCGTGGCAATGCTGCTTGTTCTAGGCTCCAGCACGGCGCAGTTCGGCTCAGCTCAGCCCGCGCAAGAGTGGAGCGACGCGGACCTCGCGGGCACCGCGTATCATGAGTTGCAGCCGGAGGTCGGTGCTGCGACATCAGTGACGAGTCCGCAATTGCCCTCGGCCGCCGCCCCGGATTCGGACGCCCTGGCCTCCCGTGAGGTCCCGTTCCTTGACGCAGCATCGGCCGACGCCCGGCTGGCCCAGCGGGAGCGTGCGCAGCCGTGGGAGTTCGGACAGACCGATAACCTGGAGGAATTCGGCTCTGCCGAATCCCCCGAGCCCTTCACGCATGTGATCAATACGAGCTTTGGCGGACTCAACCGCGTGACCGCTGCGAGCAACGGGTTCATTTGGGTCCCACCGGACACCATCCTTGCCAAGGGACCGACCAAGGTCCTCGAAGCCACGAACAGCGCCCTGCGTCTGTTCACCACGGCGGGCGGCGTCATCCAGACGCTGGATCTCAACGCGTTTTTTGGTTTTGCCGTCAGCGGTGACTCCGATAAGATCCTGTTTGACCCCAAGGGCTACTACGACCGGAACGCCGCGTATCCGCGATTCTACGTCGTCGCCCTCGATGCGGAGACCAGCCCCAATGTCTCGCGCATCTACGTGGCGGTGTCCCGCAGCGCCGATCCGGCGAACCTGACCGCGGCAAACTGGT
>JBIOXT010000048.1:0-15101 GCA_044869795.1 bacterium
GCCCAAGACCGCGACGACCCCGGCCCCGTGGTACCGGACGGTCATCGTGCCCCGTCCCCCGGCCAGCTCCAGCCCTTCCGGCCTGACCCGCCAGCGGCCGCGCACAGAGAGCATCCCCTCGTCGATCATCTCCGGTGCTTCGAACTCCACGGTCCGGCCCTCGGCACCGTCGGCTTCTCGATTGGCGAGGCGCCCTTTCTCGTACACGGCGTAAATTTGTGGCGTGGGCTCGAACAATCGCGCTCCGGGACGGTGCCGCGGGTCCTGCGGCTCGGCCACCTCGGGCAGCTGCGCCTCGGGATGCCGCTCCCGGATCAACGCCTGCAGCTCGGCTTCCATCGACACGTAGCCGCCGGGACCGTGATGGCGAAGCCGCAGGATCCCCTGGTGGTCGATCAGGTACGCCGCCGGCCAGAAGGTGTTGTTCGCGCCGCGCCACGTCCGAAACTTCGGATCGAGGGCCACGGGCAGGCTGATCCCCAGTCGCTGCACGGTCCGGGCGGCGGCCTCCGGGATCTTCGCAAACGGAAATTCCGGGGCGAGCACCAGGACGACGGCCAGTCGGTACCCCGCGTACCGCTCGTGCCAGGCCGCGACGTACGGCAGGCCCTCCAGCGACGCGGGGTGCGTCCAGTCCCAGTGGTAGACGAGCACGGGACGCCCGCGCAGCGAGGCGAAGGTGAGCGGGGGCGAGTTCAGCCACACCACCTCTTCCCCTTCCAGGGCCCGCACGATTGGGCGCGCCCGCCCGACCCAGGTCTCCGCGCCCGGCCGGATCTCCTCCGCCGCCCCGACGGTCCCTTCGAGGAAGATGGCGTTGAGGTTCTCGTGGTACTCCAGACCGAACGCGTCGGTCAGCGTATTCGCCAGCATGAAGTTGGCGACCACGAGCGTGATGTCCAAGATGTCGGCGTCGGTGAACCCCTCCGCCCGCAGCCGCGCATGATCGTCGGGCGTGATGGTCCACCGTTCCCGCGCCAGTTTGTCGGCATAGTCGAGCATCGCGCGGTCCCGGGCGCTGAGCCCGGCCTCGCGGTAGTCGATCTTGATCTGCCGTGCCAGCTGCGCGTCACCGGTCATCTCACGGAGCCACGCTCCGTGGGTGTCCCGTCAGTAGCGGCACTGGTTGACCGCCGACGTCAGCGTGGCGATCATCTGCCGCTGCACCAGCGACAGTCCCGACGGACCCCGCATCACCCACTTGGCGAACTCCCCATAGGGATCGAGCTTGCGCTTGATCTGCTCGGTCAACGTCATCGTGATCCAGGCCATCGCTGCCCTCCTGCTACGCCGGCAGGCTCCGGGCCCGCAGTGTGGTGAAGCCGTGCGTGGCGATCCGTCGGCCCAGCGCGTTCAATCGATCCAGATCCCCGGCGACCTGGGCAAAGTAGTTGCACGGCGCGAACCCGGCCCAGTTCATCATCCGTGCCCCGTCGCCGGTGACGATGATCAGCTCACACGGCAGGACCGCGCCATCGATCGCCACCGGCTGCTGCCGGACGTCAAAGAGCACGGCCCCCGGCGGGATGGCCAGGGCGTACGGATTCTCCACCGGCGGACGATCGATCGGCAGGGCGGCGGTGAGCGCGGGGCCGGCCAGGTGGGCATGGCGGAGCTCGGCCTCCAACGGCAGGACCTGCCAGACGATCTCACAGGTCCGAGGCGCTTCCCGCTCCAGCAGCGCCGCCTCGAACCGCTCGTCGTGGATCACGAGCTCGATGCGCCGGACACTCATCCGTCCACCCGACGATAAGCAAGGCGCTCCCGGCCCATTCGGTGGACGCGCTGGCATGCACGGCGCAGCGCTTCCATGTCACCGTCTATGATGCGCCCGACGTGGGCCATCGGAAACCAGCCTGAGAAGTTGAAGAAAATCACCGGTCCGTAGACGATGTACAGCTCCTGGGGCACCAGCACGCTGCCGTGGATGGTCACCGGCAGGGTCTGGCTGTTGATCAGGAGGTCGCCGGGCTGACCCCCGTAGACGCGCGGGTGCTCGACCGCGCCGGTCCAAAACGAAACCGGGTGCCAGAGGGCGTATCCGGATGCCGTCGCATGGTACGCCTCAGCATCGAACGGCAGGTTCGCCCACAGCGTGTCGGCGGCGCGCGGCGCCTCCCGCTCCAGCAACATCGCTACAAACGTCTCGCCGCCGGCGAAGCGGAGCTCGATGCCGCGCTGCGGCCGGTCGCGCGGCGCGGGCTCGCGCATCACCCAACTCAGTCCGCGACCTCCTGGACGTCGAACTCACGCACGTCGAGCGGCCGCCCCGATGCCAGCGGTTTCTGCCGGCGGAAGAAGAGCACGCGCACGACCACCCGCCCGTCGTTGCGCCAGGCGTGGCGGGCCTGCGCGGGGATGAAGACAAAATCTCCGGCCCGAAACTCATGCCGCTCATCCTCGATCGCCACCCACCCGCGCCCGTGCAGGATGTAGCCGCACTCTTCGTCGCCGTGGCTGTGCAGCCGGACGGTCGCCTTCCCTTCCCCCGGCGCGATCTCGAAGATGCCGGCCTCGATGGTCAGGGCGCCGCTGGACCGGGCGCCGACATAGATCCAGCCCGCCGAGGAACCGATCCGCTCGCGTTCTGTGTCCGTGATGACAATGCGTCGCCAGTAGCGGGCAACCTTCCGCGGTCGCTCCACCAGCCGAATCGATCGCTTGCGGACGGGGCGGGCCATCGCTCACCTCCTACATCGTTTGCGCCAGGCGGGGGTCGAGGGCGTCGCGCAGGCTGTCGCCGAGGAAGTTGAACCCAAGCACCGCCAGCATGATGGCCACGCCGGGAAACACGGTGGGCCACGGGGAGAGTTCGAGGTAGTCCTTCCCGCGGCTGAGCATCGCGCCCCATGACGGCGTGGGCGGGCGCACCCCCAGCCCGAGGAAACTGAGGCCGGTTTCTGCCAGGATGGCGAACGCCAGACTGACCGTGAACTGGACGATGACCGGAGCGCCGATATTGGGCAGCACATGCTTGACGAGGATGCGGCCGTCCTTCGCGCCGAGAGCACGCACCGCCTCGACGTACCCGAGCGCCTTCACGGTCAACGCGGATCCCCGGGCCACGCGGGCGAACGTCGGCAGGGTGATGATGGCGAGGGCCAGGATCAGGTTCTGGAGGTCTGGACCCAGGATGGCCAGGATGGCCAGGGCCAGCAGGAGCCCGGGAAATGCAAACAGGACATCGACCCCGCGCATGAACAGACTGTCCACCCAGCCCCCGTAGTACCCGGAGACAAGCCCGACCGCCACCCCCGCGGCGCCCGACGAGAGCATCGACGCCAGGCTGACGATCAGCGAGACCCGGGCTCCAAAGATCAGGCGGCTCAGCAAATCCCGCCCCAGCTCGTCGGTCCCCAGCGGGAAGCGGCCGCTCGGCGGCGCCAGCTGCGCGTCATCATGGATCGCCGCGGGATCGTAGGGGGCGAGCCACGGGGCAAGCACGGCGCACAGCACCATCGCCGCGACGATACCCGCGCCGATGAGGCCGACGTGGTCTCGACGCAGTCTGCCGAGCAGGCCGAGCTGGCGCCCGGCGCGCACCGGAACCGCGGCGGCGTCAGGCGTACCGGACGCGCGGATCAACATAGGCATAGAGGAGATCGACGAACAGATTCATGCCGATGAAGACCAGGGCGCCGACGAGGACGGTGCCCTGGATGAGCGGGTAGTCGCGCTGCAGGATGGCCCGCAACGCCATCTGACCGATGCCCGGCCAGGAGAAGATCTGCTCGATGATGACGGTTCCCCCCAGCAGGCGGCCGGTTTGGATGCCCAGCACGGTGAGCACCGGCACCAGCGCGTTCCGCAGCGCGTGCCGGTACAGGACGCGGGGAGGGGGGAGGCCCTTGGCCACCGCAGTCCGCACGTAGTCCTGCCGCAGCTCCTCCAGCATCGACGACCGGGTCATCCGCATGACGATCGCGGACATGCTCGTTCCCAGCGCGACGGCGGGCATCGCCAGTGCCCGCAGGTTCCCAACGGGGTCGGCGAAGAACGGCGCGAAGCCCCCCGACGGCACCCAGCGCAGCTTCACGGCGAACAGCAGAATGAGCAGCAGCGCCAGCCAGAAGTTCGGAATCGAGAGCCCGACCAGCGAGATCGTCCGTCCGGCCACGTCCCATCCCGTTCGAGGGCGCGCGGCAGAAAGCACACCGACGGGGATGGCGATGGCAAGGGACACCACCAGCGCGGCCAGGGTCAGTTCCACGGTGGCCGGCAGACGGCGGGAGATTTCCTGCAACACGGGTTCGCCGCTGCGGATGGAGTGACCCAGATCGCCGTGCAGCAGCGCGACGGACCATTCCAACAGCCGCTGCGACATCGGGCGATCAAGACCGAACAGGCGGCGGAGGTCGGCGGCGATGCGGACGTCCCCGGCGTCTCCAATCATGAGATCCACGACGTCCCCGGGTACGAGCTGGATGATCAGGAATGACAGCGCCGCCACACCGACCGCCAGTGGGACGGCCGCGAGCAGCCGTCCCACGACGTACCGAAGACCGCTACCTCTCAAACCAGACCTCCCGGAGTGACCGGAAGCTGTTGGTGGGATCGAACCGGAATCCCCGCAGCGTGCGGGGGAAGGCGTGGAAGTCGGCTTCGAGGTACAGGAAGGCCTTCGGGCCCTGCACGGCCAGCCGCCGCATTACATCCCGGTAGATCCGGGCGCGATCGCCCCGGTCCGTGATCGTCCGCGCGCGCTCCAGCATCGCATCCAGCTCGGGGTCGCTGTACTTGACCCAGTTCCGTCCGCCCCCCGTGGCGAAGGTCGAGGTCAGGTAGTCGTCGGGGTCGACGGCGAAGGCGTCGTGGAGAATCAGCATGTCGAAGTCCGCGGCAAACGCGGAGCGCAGCATCTCGCCGGGCTCGAGCACCCGCACCTCGATGTCGAACCCCAGCGGCCGCAGCTGCTGCTGCAACGTCTCCGCGGCCCGGACGTTCGAGGGGGTAATCGAGACGGCGAGGATGTTGAACCGCCCGCCCGTGAACCCGGCCTGGCGCAGCAGGTCCCGCGCCCGATCGACCTCCTGCCGCGGATACACCGGCTCCCGCAGCGCGGCCCAGTGATCGGGCGGCAATGGACCGGCGCGCAGCGACTGCCCGAGGCCCAGAATCGCGTTCTGCCTGATCGCGTCGCGGTCCATCGCCCAGCTGATCGCCTGCCGGACGCGAACATCGTCGAACGGCTTGCGGTTGACGTTGAGGTACAGGTAGGCGAGGGTCGTCGATTGCCCGCCCACCACCTGGATCCCCTCGCTCAGCCGCAGCGTGCGCACGAACGGCTTATCCACCTTGTAGAGAAAGTTCACCTGGCCGGTGCGAAACGCCGCGGTCCGCGCGTTGGGATCGGCGTTGAACCGGAATTCCAGCGTGTCGAGGTTGGGGAGCCCCCGCCGCCAGAAGTTCGCGTTGCGTTCCAACCGCATCAGGCTGTCGCGGACCCACTCCTTGAGGACGAAGGGACCCGTCCCGACCGCCGTCCTCGCGAGATCCCCGCTCTGCTCGACGGCTTCTCTGGGAACGATCGCGGAGGTGATGGGGACGAGGGTGGCCAGGAACGGCGCGAACGCCGTCTTCAGCCTGAAGACCACGGTCTGCGCATCCGACGCGTCGACCCGCTCCACCAGGTTGAAGGAGAGCCGCCGCGGCGATCCGGTGCGCGGGTCCATGATGCGCTCGATGGAGTACTTCACATCCGCGGCCGTCATCTCGCGCCCGTTGTGGAAGCGGACCCCGCGGCGGATGCGGAAGGTGTACGTCCTTCCGTCGGCGGAAATCTGCCACGACTCCGCCAGCGACGGGATGATCGCTCCGGTCTCCGGATCGGCTTCCACGAGGGTGTCGTACATCTGCTCGAGCATCACCTGCGCGGTGGCCTCCGTCGTCTTATGCGGATCGATCCCGCCGGCGGCATCGAGGATCAGCATGAACCGCAGCGTGCCGCCGCGGGTCTGCGCCCCGGCGATCCCCGTGATCACCAGGACCGTGAGCACAACGAGTGCGAACCATCGCCTGGCATCTGGCATCTCGATTCCTCCTCACCGTCAGCTCTGCCGATTGCATCCCGGCGCGCACGCCTGCCGGGTACGCGTCCGGATTTCTACGGCGGGTAGTGCAGCTTGCCTTGGGCGTCCCACCCGTAGCCGGCATTCCGCAAGATCTGCCGCCCCCGCTCCGGGTTGTACTCGTACTGGCGGACGCGATCGTTGTACCAAGGGGTCTGGGTCGGATGGAAGAACACGCTCCCCGCGACCGAGGCGCCCCGCTTGCCGTAGATGACGTCCACGATCTTCGCCTTGTTGATCGCGTGGTAGATGGCCTGCCGGAACACGCGGTCGTCGAACGGCTTTTTCTCCATCGCGATGTAGGCTTTCTCGAAGTTCGTGGCCGGAGATTCGACGATCCTCAGGTGCGGCTTCGAGGCGAGCCGGGCTAGGTTCTCCTCGCCGATGATCCAGACCCCCGTGCCGTCGAGCTCGCCGGTTTCCAGCTGTCCCATCCAGGTTCCCGCGGCCGGGATCACCGGGACCAGCACGTCGACGTTGGGCGGCGTCCAGTGGTCCTTGTTGGCGACGAACAGCCACTCCTCGTTCTTCCGCCAGCGCCCGAACTTGAAGAACCCGCTGCCGATGGGCTGGTCGTTGGTGAACTGCACCGGATTGGTGACCCGCTCCCAGACGGCCTTGGGCACGATGAACGCCGCGGTCAGCATGTTGGCCTCAAAGGCCGCGTACGGCCGCTTCAGCACCAGGCGGACCGTGTCCGCGCCGGCCAGCTCTGCGTGATCGACGACGCCGTTGATGTCGCGCCACAGCGGAGGGTTGTACTGCTTGGCATAGTCGAACGTAAACTTCACGTCCTCGGCGGTGACGGGCCGGCCGTCGTGGAACTTCATCCCGGCGCGGATCCGCACGTCGATCGTGGTGGGATTGACCCAGCGCCACGATTGTGCGGCCCAGGGCACCGTTTCCCCGCGCAGCCCCACGCGGGCCAGCGTGTCGTAGACCCACTGCATCGTGTCGCGATTGAAGGCGCCGCCGGTGGCGTAGAAGGGATTGGTGGACGTCCCGTCGTGGTTGTTGATGACCCGGAAGACCGTCTTCCCCGTCTTGGACCGCAGCCGGGTGTACGAGAAGTGGTTGTTCCAGCGGAGGATCCCCGCATTGTACCGCTCCACGACCCCTTCCCAGTCGCGGGCGTTGTAACCCAGCGTCAGGTTGCGCCAGTAGAGGATGTAGAGGGGGACGGAGTCCGCCAGGATGGTCTGCGCCTGCTTGACGATCGGGACCCGTTTGTCCTGGTCGAGCTGCACCCGCTGGTCGTTGACGAGGCGATCGTAGCCGGCATTGCGGTAATTCCCCGCGTTCATCCCGCCTGGACCGGAGTTGTCGGAATGCAGCTCGTCGTAGAGTAAGGAGTCCGGATCGATCTGGCCGCCTGACAACGTGCCGGCGAGGTGGCCGAAATCATGTTTCGTCCATACCCGGTCGATCCACGCCGGCACATCGAAGTTTCGCAGTTCGACGGTCAGGCCCATCGCGCGGAGATCGCCTGAGAGCTGGTTGGACGTTTCAATGTTCTGCGGGAAGTTCAGATACGTGCCGGTAATCGTCTCGACCAGCGGCCCCAGCGCGGGGGTGGCCTGCAGGCGTGCCACGGGTGTGGCCCCAGGTGCCGCGGCTCCGACACCGGGGAACAGGTGGTGCACGAGCGAGCTCAGGCTCAGCGCGAACGCCCCTTTCAGCAATGCCCTGCGCTGCAGCGGCCTCGTCAACCAGCGCCGAAGCCGGTGACCCGTATCCTCCTGCGCATGCGGCTCGTTGGGAGCCATAGGCGTCATTCCTCCCCGTCTGAAGTGACGTGCATCAGGCTTCTGTGGCTGCTGATCTCTCACGGTACGAGCACGATGGTGCCGAAGTGCTTCCCGTCGTACATCAGGCGCTGCGCGGTGGCGGCCTCACGCAGCGGCATCACCCGGTCCACCACCGGCTTGATCTCGCCGCGCTCGACGAACCGCAGGGCGTGCAGGAGCTCGGCCTTACTGCCTTGGTGCGATCCGAGCAGCGACAGCTGCTTGTTGAAGAGGTGCCGGAGGTCGGTGGTCGCCTCCCACCCCGTGGTGTTGCCGCAGATCACGAGGGTGCCTCCCCAGGCCAGCACGAGGATGCTCCGCTCCCACGTCGCCTGCCCGACGTGCTCGAAGACGATCTCCACGCCCTTGCGCCCCGTGAGGTCCCGGACCGTCCGGACCACATCTTGGGTGTAGTGATCGATGACGTCATCGGCGCCCAGCGCCTTGGCGCGGGTCAACTTCTCCTCGCTGCCGGCGGTGGCGATGACGCGCGCGTGGTAGAGTTTGGCCACCTGGATCGCGATGGTGCCGATGCCGCTCCCCGCCCCCCAGATCAGCACATCGTCACCGGGCTTGATCTTGGCCCGCGTGACGAGCATGTGCCAGACCGTGAGGAGCGCCAGAGGCAAGGACGCGGCCTCCTCGAATCCCAGGTTGGCGGGCTTGGGAATCACGTTGGCCTCAGGCAGCCGGGCATACTCCGCGTAGGCGCCGTCGAGCGGACCGGTCTGGAAGCCATAGATCTTGAAATTGCGGCAGAAGTACTCGTGGCCGGACGTACAGGCGGCGCACATCCGGCAGCTGATCGACGGATGGACGATGACGTCCTGCCCCACCTTGACTGAGCTGACAAGGTCGCCGACGGCGTCCACCACGCCGGCGAGGTCGCTGCCGGACATGTGGGGGAACGCAAATTTCACCCCCGGGAGGCCTTCGCGAGCCCAGAGGTCGTTACGGTTCATGCCGATGGCTTTGACACGCACGAGGACTTCGTTGGGGGAAATGACGGGGACCGGGACCTCCTCGTACCGGAGGACATCGACGTCTCCGTGTTCACGGAACACAACGCCCTTCATCCAGCCTCCCGAGGCGCACGGACGACTCCGTGGCGCCCGGATCATGAAGGACTACTCTTTCATATTCCTAAAATTGTCTTAATATGCTGCGGTTCCTCCTTAGAAGTGGAAATTTCCGATGAGCGTGGATGAGCCGGGAGCTATAGAGATCGGCGTCGGCCTGCCCACCGGCGTGCCCGGTGCCACCGGCCGCACGGTCATCGACTGGGCGATCCGCGCGGATGCAGGTCCGTTTGCTCACCTCGGCGTCGTCGACCGCGTGGTGTATGACAGCTACGACCCCCTGGTGGCGCTCGCCGCCGCTGCTGCGGTGACGCGGCGCGTTCGTCTGGTCACCGCCGTCGCCGTGGGTCCACTCCGCAACACGACGCTGCTGGCCAAAGCCGCCGCATCGATCCACGCACTGTCCGGGGGCCGATTGGTCCTTGGGTTGGCTGTCGGCGCGCGGCGCGAAGATTACGAGGCCGCAGGCATCGACCACCGTCTCCGGGGCAAGCGCCTCGACGAGCAGCTCGGCGCGATCCGAACCGTGTGGGAAACCCCTTCCATCGGTCCGGCTGTATCGGGTCGCCCGCCCACCCTCCTCGTCGGCGGGACCAGCGACGAGGCGTTCGCACGGATGGCCCGTTACGCCGACGGCTACGTGCATGGAGGAGGTCCGCCCCGCGCGTTCGCGCGGGCCGCCGACAAGGCCCGAGCCGCCTGGGCCGAAGCGGGGCGCCCGGGTCGCCCTCAGCTCTGGGGCCAGGGATATTACGCGCTCGGCAGCGATGACATCGTCAGTGCGGGATCGCGCTACATGCGCGATTACTACGCCTTCACCGGTCCGTTCGTCGAGAAGATTGTGGAAGGGCTGCTGACGACACCCCAGGGAATCGTGCAGTTTGCCGGCGGCTACGCCGATGCCGGATGCGACAATCTGGTCCTGATGCCAACGGTCCCGCATCTCGATCAGCTCGATGCCCTCGCCGCTGTGTTGGGCTGAGGAGACCGGATCCTCAAGGGAGGTCGCAGTGAAGATCGTCATCATCGGCGGAGGCCCGGCAGGACTCTACAGCGCCCTGCTGCTCAAGAAGCTGATCCGGCCCGCGCTGTCACCGTGATCGAGCGCAATCCCCCTGACGCCACGTATGGGTGGGGCGTCGTGTTCTCGGAGCGAACCTTCACGGCATTCCAGGACGCCGACTCCGCGACGGCCCGGGAGATCACCCAACGGCTCGTAACGTGGGATGCGATTGACATCGTCTATCGCGGCGAGCGCATTCGCACCGGCGGTCAGGCGTTCGCGGGGATCTCGCGCAAAGTCCTGCTGGGAATCCTGCAGCGGCGCTGCGCCGAGCTGGGGGTGGAGCTGCAGTTCCGGCGGGAGATCACCGATCCCGCCGCCCTGGGTGACCTGGACCTGCTGGTCGCGGCCGATGGGGTCCACAGCGCCGTCCGCACGACGTTGGCTTCGATCTTCGCGCCCTCGATTGTGCCGGGACGGGCACGCTTCATCTGGCTGGGCACCCACCGCCTCCTCGACGCGTTTACCTTCATCTTCAAAGCCAACGAACACGGCCTCTTCCAGGCCCACGCCTATCCCTTCGACGGGACGACGAGCACATTCATCGTGGAGTGTGATGAACGAACATGGCGGCGGGCCGGGCTGGACCAGCTGCCCGACGCCGAGGGGATTGCCTACTGCGAGCGGCTGTTCGCCGGCGAACTGCAGGGCCGACCGCTGCTGTCCAACAACTCGCGATGGATCAGCTTTTCGACCCTGAAGACCAAGACGTGGCGGCACGGCCGGATCGTCCTGCTCGGCGATGCCGCACACACGGCCCATTTTTCCATCGGGTCGGGGACCAAACTTGCGATGGAGGACGCCGTGGCCCTGGCCGGCGCGCTGGAGCGCCACCGCGACATGGACACCGCGCTGAACTGGTACGAAGCCGAGCGGCGGCCGATTGTGGAGGCCTTCCAAGACGCGGCGCAGGAGAGCCAGCAGTACTTCGAAACGATCCGGCGCTACACACACCTCACACCGCTGCAGTTCAGCTTCCATCTGCTGACGCGCAGCGGGCGGCTGACGTTTGACGATCTGCAGCTGCGGGATCCGCAGTACGTCGCCCGAGTCAGCGCGTGGTTCGCTCGGCCGGACGGCACAGGACCGGCGGCGGTGGCCCCGCCGCCCCTGCTGACGCCCATTCACCTACGGGGGCTGCGCCTCGGCAACCGGGTGGCGCTTGCCGTGACGCCGGCTCCCACGGCGCACGACGGTATGCCGCACGAACAGCACCGGGCGGAGGTGGTGCGGCGGGCGCGCCTCGGGGCGGGGGTGGTGCTCGGCGAGTCCATGGCGGTCTCGCCGGACGGCCGCATCTCGTCGGGCGACCTCGGGCTGTATGCGCAGGCCCAGGCCGAGGCCTGGACGGGTATTCTGACCGAAGCCCGCCGCGCCGGGGCGACACGGTTCGCCGCCGTGCTCAACCACGCCGGGCGCAGGGGGGCGACCCGACCGCGCACCGACGGCGTGGACCGGCCGGTGGCAGACGGCGGCTGGCCTCTGCTCGCGCCATCGGCCTTGCCCTACAGCCCGCAGGCCCGCAGGCCGGAGGCGATGGATCGATCGACGATGACCCGGGTCCGTGAAGATTTCGTGCGGTCCGCGCTGCTTGCGGGGACGGCAGGGATGGACCTCATCCTGCTTCATGCCGCGCACGGCTACCTGCTGGGGAGCTTCCTTTCACCGCTGACCAATCTCCGCACGGACGATTTCGGCGGGCCGCTGGAGAACCGGCTGCGGTACGTGCTGGAAATTCTCGATGCGGTGCGCGTGGCGTGGCCGGCCGACCGGCCGTTGGGAGCCGTGCTGAATGCAACCGACTGTGTGCGAGGCGGGTGGCGGGTCGATGACGCCGTCGCCGCGGCAAGCGCGTTTCGGGACCACGGCTGTGACCTGATCATGGTGATGGCCGGCGGGACCACGCCCGAAGGCATCCATTCGTACGACCGCCGATACCTCCCGGCCCTCGCCGACAGGATCCGGAACGAGGCCGGCATCGCCACGCTGGCGACGGGGACCATCACGACGCTGAACGACGTCAACACGCTGGTCGCCGGCGGCCGGGCCGATGTGTGCCTGCTGCTGGGTCGTCCGTCCGCGCCGGCTCCGTGGACGGCGCGCTCGGCGCGGTCTCCTCGCAGCGTGCTGCCGACCTCGGCGGGCGCCTAGGACTGTGCCAGAAGCGACGCGGCCAACGCGCGCCGATCGACCTTGCCCGTCGGCGTCCGGGGCAGCTCCTCGACGAACGTCACTACCCGTGGGTATTTGTGAGGAGCAAGCGACGTTCGCACGAACTCCTGCAGGGTCTGGACCAGGGCGGCGGACCCGGCCTCCGCGTCGCGCAGCACCACATAGGCGCGGAGGGTCGTCAATCCTTCCTGGCTCACACCGACCACAGCGCACTCCCGCACCGCCGGATGCCCTCGCAGGCAGGCCTCGACCTCCAGCGGCGCGACCCAGATGCCGCCGATCTTGAGCAGGTCGTCGGTCCGCCCGCGGTACCAGAAGTAGCCCTCGGCGTCGCGGGCGAATACGTCGCCCGTCCGCACCCAGGGCGGGGCAAACGTGCGGGCCGACCGCGCCGGCTCGTTCCAGTAGCCCGACGCCGCGCTCTCCCCGGACACCCAGAGCTCACCAGGTTCGCCGTCGGGCACCGGCACCCCATCCTGATCGACGATGCGCGCCGAATACCCCGGCACAAGCCGCCCGGCGCTCCCCGGCCGCACGCTGCCGGATCGGTTCGAGATGTAGATGTGGTACATCTCGGAAGAACCAATCCCCTCGAGGACCTCGATGCCAAAGTGCTCCGCCCACGTCTGGTGCACGTCCAGGGGGAGCGCCTCGCCGGACGAGATGCAGAGGCGGAGCGAGCTGACATCATACCGCCCGGGATGCCCCAGCCGGTTCATCTCGTGGATCATGGTCGGGACGTTGACCAGGATGGTGGGCCGGTAGCGGGCGATCAGCTGGAAGATCCGCTCAGGCGTCGAGCGCTCGGGGAAGATGACGCCGCTCGCGCCCACCCCAAACGTGAAGAGCGTCGTGAGATCCCGCGCATACCCAAAGAACAGCTTGGGCACCGGGAGCACGACATCGTCCGCGCGGAGCTGCAGGACACCCTGGGCGTACTGGACAAACGCCGCGGCCGGGTTGTAGTGCCGATGCACCGCCGCTTTGGGTGAACCCGTGCTGCCGGTGGTAAATTTCCAGATGGCCACATCGTCTCGGGTCGTATGCGCGGGTGTGCACAGGCTCGCGACTCGCCCGAGCAGCGCGTCAAAGCTCACTTCGCCGGGCGCCAGCGGGCCATCGGCGCCGACCACCAGCGTAGACCGCAACCCCGGGCAGTGGCCCCGGATCGCGCGGATCTTCTCCAGCGTCAGTGCGTCGACCACGACGACGGCGGCCTGCGTGTAGTTCAAGTAGTATTCATAGTCTTTGGGTTGTAGGAAGGTGTAGGCTTCCGCCACCACGGCGCCGATTTTGGGAACCGCGTACCAGATGGCGACGAACTCCACGCCGTCGCCGAGCGCCAGCAACACCCGATCTCCTCGCTCCACGCCCAGTTCGAGCAGCACGTTCCCTGCCCGGCTGCAGAGCGCGGCCACGTCAGCGTAGGTGTATGCGTGGTCGGCACAGTACAACGCCGGACGCTGCGCCCGGCCCTCTGTGACGTTGCGGTCGAGGAACTCGGAGGTCAGGTTGAACGCGGGCCCCGCGGACACTGGGCCACCCCGAGCGATCAGCGCGTCGACGGCCAGCGCCGGATTCGGTCGTGCAGGGGCGGATCGTCCCCGGCGGCCAGATCGGTATCCAGCAGGGTCCCACACCCCGGACAGAACGCTTCCAGCAGGAAGAACTCGCCGTTGCCCGTGCGCAGCGGCCCGGCCTTCGAGACCGGCGACCGGCGGAGAACGGCACGGTCCTTCCAATCGATGCCGTGTGGGGCGACAATCGCGCCGCACCACGTGCACTGCGTCTGTCCATCGGCAGTACGCTGGAGATATTCGCCCATCGGCATTCCGGTCGACGGCGGCTCCCGGCGCGCGCCCGCTGCCGGCTCGAGCGGCCGGCCGGCCCGGTCCTGGCGGACGGCCAATCGTCGTGCCGCGGTCGCCGGCTGATCGACCCTCCCGGCGGCATCGACCACCACTCCGTAGATTTCGGTCGCTGCCTGCCGGCTGACCAGACCCGACTGCAGATCGTCGAGGACGGCTTCGGGCTGACGGTCGATGGGATCGCCGTAGCCGCCGCCGCCCATGAACCGGACGTATTGGGCATCACCGGGCGCCAGGTCTACGTTGCCCCACTGCTTGTCTTCACGGGCTGCGCCGCGCGTGGTGGCCAGGTTGAACGGCACGTCGGCCACGTTGGCTGCCCGGAAGGTGGAGTATCCGACATTGCATCCGGGGTAGCCTCCGAAGACGCCGAGGCTCATCGGCGCGCGGGTGCCCTTGCCGAACAGGACGACGCCCATCGGATGCTCACCGGTGCCGTGGGGGGTAAACGCGTACTCATGGCAGACGCCCCCGCGGTACTTCCCGGGACCGCCGGAGTCCTGCACGACGCGCCGGTAGAGATAGAGCAGCGGCGTGTTGAGCTCCTGCGTCTCGGCATTGGCCCAGCGCGACACCACGTTGGGGATCTCTCCGCCGAGATCCACGCCGTCCTTCCACGCCCGCGCGCCGGCCGCCCCGCCGAATGTATCGGTCAGCGGCGCGATGTAGAACTCGCCCGATGCGGTCAGCCCGTGGGTTTCCAGATGCGCATGGCTGCCGTGCCAGACGCCGGTCGCACGGTGCCGGTAGGCGGGACTGGCGCCCATCATCTTCGAGAGAATGAGCGTGGAGAGGTTGTTCACGATCTGGATCGTGCCCACGGTGGCAATCGAGATCGGCGCCGGACGCGTGCAGTTCACCACCGTGCCTTCAGGCGCAACGAGACGGATCGGCCGGGTCACGCCTTCGTTCCAAGTCACATCCCACGCCAGGAGGGGAAAGATGGGGGCGAAGAGGGCCCCCCAGGTCGCCCAGTAGCAGCAGTTGATCCCCAACGACGCCTGCGGGCTGCTCCCGGTGAAGTCATAGGTCAGGGTATCGCCGTCCTTCGTCGCGGCGAGCTC
>JBIOXT010000049.1:0-2914 GCA_044869795.1 bacterium
CCTGCCGGAGGTGTCGCTGGTCGCCATCCTGGACGCCGACCGCGAGGGCTACCTGCGGTCGGACATCTCGCTCATCCAGACCATGGGCCGCGCCGCCCGGCATCTCAGCGGCCATGTGCTCCTCTACGCGGATGGCGTCACCGACTCCATGCGCCGCGCCATCGACGAGACGAATCGCCGCCGCGAGATTCAGGTGAAGTACAACGAGGCGCACGGGATCACCCCCCAGTCTGTCAGCAAGCCAATCCGCGATCTGATCGACCTCGAGCAGGTTGCGGAGGAGGTCGAGAGCTACAAGCCGTCCGAGGAGATCCTGACCGCCCAGGAACTCATCACCCTGGCCGAGGAGCAGCGGGCCAAGGTGCCCTGGGATATTGCGCGGCTGCTGATGCTCTCTCCCCAGGAACTGGAACAGACCATCGAGACCCTCGAACGCGAGATGCGCAAAGCGTCCGCCAACCTGGAGTTCGAGAAGGCCGCCGTGTTGCGCGACCAGATTGCCGAGCTCTAGAAAGGACTCGGGGAGCCATTCTTCGCCGGCGCCGGTCGCGGAAGGGGGGACGGAGGCCGCCGCGGCCGCCCTGGTGGGCGCCGGTGGGGGCGCCGGTAAACGGGTCATCCATGCCGCTTGACCGCATCGTCGTTCGCGGGGCCCGCGAACACAACCTCAAGAACATCACCGTCGAGATCCCCCGGGACAAGTTTGTCGTCCTGACCGGCATCTCCGGCTCAGGAAAGTCCTCGCTGGCCGTCGACACCATCTACGCGGAAGGCCAGCGAAAGTATGTCGAGTCGTTGTCGGCCTACGCCCGCCAGTTCCTGGGCTTGATGGAAAAACCCGACGTCGATCACATCGACGGACTGTCGCCGGCGGTGTCCATTGATCAGAAGGGTGCCCCGCGCAACCCGCGGTCCACCGTGGGCACCGTCACTGAGATCTACGACTACCTGCGGCTGCTCTATGCGCGCGCGGGAATCCCGCACTGTCCCAAATGCGGCAAGCCGATCAGCCGCCAGACCCGCGAGCAGATTGTCGATCAGGTCCTGGCGCGACCGGAGGGGTCCCGCATCCAGGTCCTGGGCCCCATCGTCCGCGGCCGCAAGGGCGAATACCGGCAGCTCTTCGAGGACCTGCGCCGACAGGGGTTCGCGCGGGTGCGGGTAGACGGCTTCGTCTACGAATTGGGCGACGAGATCCCCCTGGACAAGAACAAGAAACACTGGGTCGAGGTGGTCGTCGACCGCATCGTGACCCGGTCCGATGTCCAGACGCGCCTCGCCGACTCCGTCGAGACGGCGCTAAAACTGGGCCAGGGGATCATGTACGTCGAGGTGCTGCCGAAAGACGGGAACGCGGGAACGCGGGAACGCGGGAACGCGAAACGCAAGGCGGTGGCCGATCCGACCGCAGGGCTGCTGGTCTTCAGCCAGCTCTTCGCCTGCCCCGACCATGGGTCCGTGCTGCCGGAAATCGAGCCGCGGATCTTCTCGTTCAACAGCCCGCACGGCGCCTGCCCCACCTGCACCGGGTTGGGCTTCCGCCAGGAGTTCGATCCCGATCTGATCCTGGACTGGGACAAGTCGCTGAGCGACGGCGCGGTACTGCCATGGGCGGCGTCCACCAGCGAGTACTATTACGAGCTGCTGCAGTCCGTGGCCGCGCACTACCAGGTGGAGATGAAGACGCCCCTGCGGAAGCTGCCGAAGAGCTTCATCGACGTCCTGCTGCACGGATCTACGGAGTCGATGCGGGTCCGCTACCACAACAAGTGGGGCGCGCTGCGGGTGTACGAAACCAAGTTCGAAGGCGTCCTCCACCAGCTGGAGCGGCGCTACCGCGAGACCGATTCTGACTATATGCGCGAGGAGTACGAACAGTACATGACCACGCTGCCGTGCCCGGTCTGCCGGGGGGCGAGGCTCCGGCCGGAGTCGCTGAGCGTGCGGGTGGGCGGCAAGAACATCGCCGAACTCACCGCGCTGACCGTGCGGCAGACGCTGGATTTCTTCAATGTGCTGACGCTGTCCGACCGCGAGCGGATGATCGCCGCCCAGATCTTAAAGGAGATCAAGGCCCGGTTGGGCTTCCTGGTCGACGTGGGGCTGGACTACCTCACCCTGGACCGCACGGCGACCACGCTGTCCGGAGGCGAGGCGCAGCGCATCCGCCTGGCCACCCAGATCGGGTCCGGCCTGATGGGTGTGCTGTACGTGCTGGACGAGCCCAGCGTCGGGCTGCACCAGCGTGACAACCGGCGCCTCATCGACACCCTGATGCACCTGCGCGACCTGGGCAACACGATCCTCGTCGTCGAGCACGATGAGGAAACCATCCGGTCTGCGGACTGGGTGGTCGACATCGGTCCCGGCGCAGGCGCGCACGGCGGCGAGATCGTGGTCAGCGGCACCCCGGAGGACCTGGCGCGCCATCCCGACTCCATCACGGGCCAGTACCTGTCTGGCCGGAAGCGCATCCCCGTCCCCGCGCAGCGGCGGCCGCAGAACGGTCCGCATGTGATTGTGCGGGGGTGCGCGGGAGCACAACCTGAAGGACATCGACGTGAAGATCCCGCTGAGCATGTTCGTCGCGGTGACAGGCGTCTCGGGATCGGGCAAGTCCACGCTGGTCGACGAGATTCTCTTTCGCGCGCTGACGTCGCGCCTGCACGGCACGCGGGTGCGCGCCGGTGCCCACACCCGGATCGACGGCATCGAGAACGTCGACAAGGTAATCAACATCGACCAGTCGCCGATCGGCCGTACGCCGCGATCCAACCCCGCCACGTACACGAAGACCTTCGACTTGATCCGTGACCTGTTTGCGATGACGCCGGATGCCAAGATCCGGGGCTTTACCCCCGGACGGTTCTCCTTCAACGTGCGCGGCGGGCGATGTGAAGCCTGTGAGGGCGAC
>JBIOXT010000050.1:0-2726 GCA_044869795.1 bacterium
TCTTCCGCAGCCTCCGGACGCCGCCGGATCAGCGCGCTCACCGTATTCAGGCTGTTCGCGAGCATGTGCAGTTGCGTGCGACCCTGGTAGATCGGGAGAACACGAGGGGACGACCGGGCGCGCTGGCGCATCGAAGCCTCCTGTGGTGCCGCTGCCAGAGCGATCCGGATGGGGGGTAGGCGCTTCGTTCTCGGCCGGCGACGGCGGCTCCTGCCGGACGACCCGCCGCCGGACGCACGGCATCGGTTCACCCGAAAGAAACCGGCGCAGACACGTGACACCGCGTGTTTGAATCTCGACGATCCGCGTGATCGAGAGCGACAGCCGCGCCGCCACCTCACGGAACGGCAGATCTTGAACGAATCGCATGACGAGTACGTCGCGGTCCCGCTCCGGCAGCATCCCAAGACCACGGCAGAGTTGCCGGCGCAGATCCGCTTGGAGCGCGCAGGCTTCCGGGCCATATTGTTCCTCGGCCGGCACGGCCAGCGCGTGATCCAAATCGACCAGCTGCACACTGTAGCCCCTTCCTCCGTCGGGCGCGCGCCGAGCAGCATTCCCTTCGGACTGCAGTTCGGCCGTGCGGGATTCAGGAGGCCAGCCCGCCTTCTGCGCGCGCCGCACCGCCCGTGGCAGCGGATCGCGCCGCCGCAGTCCGTCCAGCATCGCTCCGCGGATGCGGTGCGACGCATACGTGGAGAACGCGACACCGCGGTGTGGATCATACTTTCCCCAGGCCTCGAGGAGGCCGAGGACCCCGTCGTTCACCAGCTCGCTCAGCTCGACGACGTGTGGCAGGCCGCGGCTCAATGTCCTGGCGATCGCCGAGACCAGCGGTAAGTATGTCCGCACATCCGGCGTTGCGGTGGTGGGCTTCACGGTGCACCCCCGCCGCCGGCGTTATCGCGCAAGGGCGGCGGCAGCCCAGAGCATGCCGCACCCGGGTCACGCATCGACTCTTGCGAGGTACGAATGGAGGAAATCGGTAGCCCGATGCGGCGCGCGGCGGGACAACCGGGGGGTAGGGGCGCTATCATGTGCTTGACCGCGTGCATTCCAGGCGCCGAAGGGGGCACTCACTTTGAAGAAGGTCATCGACGGAACAGCGCTTGGCTACTCGATCGAGGGGCGCGGCCCCGAGATCGTCTTGCTGCACGGCTTCCCCTTGAACCGCACCATGTGGGAACCGCAGGTCGCCGCGCTTCGCGGCCGCTTTACTGTGATTACACCCGACTTGATCGGATTCGGCGAATCCGATCCTCCGTCAGCTCCCGACACGATGACCATGGACGCGTTTGCCGGGGCCGTGGTGCGGCTGCTCGATGCCCTCGGGCATGACCGTGTTATCCTCGCCGGGTTTTCGATGGGCGGGTACGTCCTCTTTCGGGTGGTGGCGCAGGCCGCCGCCCGCATCGGAGCCCTCGTGATCGCCGATGCGCGGGCCGGGGCGGATTCAGACGAAGCCCGCCAGCGGCGAATGGCGACGATTACGCGCATCCGCGAGCAGGGCCCGGACGGATTCCTCGGAGAGTTTACCGCGGCGTTGGTCGGGGCATCGACAAAGGCGACGCGACCGGGTGTCGTCGAATCCGTCCGTCGGCTGGTCGGCACCCCGCCGGTTCCGAGCCTGGTCGGCGCGCTCAGCGCGATGGCGACACGGCCGGACAGCCGTCCGCTGCTGGCGAAGATCGCGGTCCCGACCTTAGTGCTGGTCGGCGAGGAGGACACCATCACCCCGCCCGATGCGGCAAAGGAGATGGCCTCCGGCATCCGCGGCGCCCGCCTGGTGACGATCCCGGCCGCAGGTCACTTAGCAAACGTCGAAGCGCCGCAGGCCTTCAACGCCTCGCTGCTGGATTTTGTCGACCGGTTGTAGAGACGCGTGCCTAATCGCGCCGATCGAGGGGGACGTAGACTCGGTCGAGCGGCCCGGTGTACTCGGCCATCGGCCGGATCAACCGGTTGTCACCGTACTGTTCCAGGACGTGCGCTGACCAGCCCGCGATCCGGCTGACCGCGAACGTTGTGGTGTACAAGTCGACGGGGATCCGCATCGCGCGATAGACCGACGAAGAATATAGGTCGACGTTTGGAAAGATCCGCCGCTGAGCCGTCGTGATCTCCTCGACCTTGCGGGTAAGCTGGTACCATTGCGGCTCGCCGGACCGCTCACCCAACCGCTGCGACATCGACCGCAAGAAACGCGCTCGGGGGTCTTCGGTGCGATAGACGCGATGCCCAAACCCCGGGACTTTCTTCTTCGCGGCCAACATCTCCATGATGACTGGCTCGACCCGATCGATCGATCCGATGCGTTCGAGCAGCCGCATGACTTCCTCGTTGGCGCCGCCGTGGAGGGGGCCCTTGAGCGTTCCAACGGCCGAGACGACCGCCGAATGCATGTCGGACAGCGTCGCGGCGGTCACGCGGCCTGAGAACGTGCTGGCATTGAACTCGTGATCGGCGTGCAGGATGAAGACGACGTCTAGGGCGCGGGCCACTTCGGGCGTCGGTGCAGTGCCGTGCAGTTGGTAAAGATAGTTGCCGGCGAAGTCGAGGTCGTCGCGCGGGCGCAGCGGCGTCTGTCCCGAGCGCAGGCGATGAAACGCCGCGACGAGCGCCGGGATCTGGGCCGTGATCCGGACGGCCTTGCGGAGGTTGGCCTCGCGCGTGTTGGCCAACCCCGCGGGGTCGGCCGACGCCGCGGCCGACGCCGCGGCTGACGC
>JBIOXT010000051.1:0-4989 GCA_044869795.1 bacterium
TTGTCGCGTGCGAACCGGGTGTCGCGGTAGATGCGGAACATCGACCCGCCGCTGGGGCGGGGGTCCGCCACGAAGTGCGGGCTGATCTTCCGCAGCCGCGGGCCGAAGTCGGCGATGAACCTCAGCAGCGGGTCGCGGACATCGCGCTCGTACCGCTGCTTGTTCGCCTGGAACCACTCCCGGTTGTTGTGGGTCTTCAACTCTTTCAGGAACGCGAAAAACGCGGGCGAAAAGTAGGCCTCAGCCATCCCTCACACCGACCTCCTCGTCCGTTTCGCCGCCAGACGCCGCAGGACGAAAATCTGCGCGGCATGGTAGCTGTCATGTGTTGCGACATCGATCACGAAGTCCAGGACGCTCCAGCGGCGCCTCCGGGGATCGACCGGCTGAACCGGTGCGACGAGGTCCGCGGACCGCACACGCCGGAGGGCGCGCATCAGGCGCCTGTGCGCCGCGGCCAGCTCTGCTCTGGCGCCGGCCCAGCCGCGTGGGGTCCGGGGGACGGGCCGCCAGTTTTCCACCCTATCGTATGTCCACGGGCGGCCGGTCAACCGCGCCTCGACCGCAAGCTTCCAGTACCCCATGTGGCGGACCATCTCCGCGATGGTGTGCTGGTCGGGGTGAGGGCGCCAGTGGGCGACGGCCGGCGGGATGCCCCGGATGGCGGGCAGCACGCCCGGACCCGCCCAGTTCCCGGAGCGGTAGGTCCCATCAACACGTCTGCGCGCCCATGCGGGCAACGATGGCATCGTCGAGGTTTTTCCGCTAGCGTCTGGTTCTGCGGGTCCGCCGGTGCATCCTCGGCAGGACGAGCCAGAGCAGCAGGCAGATCAAAGCGATCAGCCCGGCGGCGGTCGCGCTGAGCCACCAGCGGCTGCCGACCAGCTGGACCAGCACAAAGATGTCCAGCACCAGCGCCAAGCCCAGCGGCAGCAGGCTCGCCACCATGAATTTGGAGCCGAATTCGATGAACCACTCTTCTTCTGTCTCCGGCATCCGGATGCGGTGGTACGTGGCGGGCGTCAGCAGCAGGATCATCGACAGGGTCACGGCCAGCAGAGCCGTGAGGTGCATCACGCGGAGCGCGAAGGGGATCTTCTCAAAGGTCGCCGAGAAGATCGCGATGAGTTGAAAACCAAACAACGCCTGCACGCCCGGCAGAATCATCCGGCTTTCCTGAAGCATCGAATCGAGGCGATCGTGAAGAGGCTGCGCGCTCCCGGCCATCTCACTCGGAAACATTGCCGAGCAGGCGGGAAAAACCCTACCAACCCGGATGGAAGGACGATGCCATGCCGCGGCGGGAATCCCACCTGTCTATAGGATTCCAAATTCCGGATTGGGTTGTCCCTCGGCGAAGCGGGTCGGCCGCAGCGCATGCACATCGACTGAGTGCGCCGATCCATCAAGGATCATCTCCGCGAGGAGCTGCCCCAGCGCCGGCGCGTGCATCACGCCGTGACCGGACGATCCGTTCACCAGAAACAACCCCTCTGCTCCCGGTGCCGCGCCGACAATGGCGTGCTTGTCGGGAGACATCTCGTAGAGGCCGGCCCAGCACGCCCCCCGGTCGATACGGGCCTGCCGCAGCACGGGCACCCGCGAGTGGGCTCGGCTCAGAAGCCCGGCCAGCCAACGCTCATCGAACGAGGTGTCAAACGGATCGGCGGCCGGCAGGTCGGCAGGCCAGAGCATCAACACGCGCCCGTCGCGCACGCGCGCGTGCCATCCGTCATCGACGTAGATCGTCATCGGCATCGCGTCGGGCAGCAGCGGAAACGGCGCGGTGACCGCGACCTGCCGGCGGAGGGGACGGACCGGCAGGTCCACCCCCGCCGACGCGGCGACGGCGCCCGCCCAGGGTCCGGCCGCGTTGACGGCGCAGCCCGCCGGCAGCACACCGTCTGCTGTGCGCACGCCGACCACGCGCGACCCGTCGAGCTCGCAGCGGGCGTCCCCCGCGCCGAAGAGCACCCGGACACCCAGCCGGCGTGCCGCCGCGAGGTAGGCGTTGAGAATCTGCATCGGACGGATGAACCCATCGAGCGGGCAGAAGGTGCCGCCGATCGCAGACGTCGGGGCCACTGCGGGGTTGAGCCGGAGGACATCGTGCGTCGAGACTTCCTGCGCTTCGGCGACCCCCGCGGCGTGCTGGACGGCCAGCGCGGAGCGAAGCAGATCCAGCTGCTGCGGCGTCGACGCGAGGAACACGTACCCCGCCGGGACGTATCCCGGATCGGCTTCCAGCTCGTCTTCGAACAGCAGCAGCTTGTCGCGGGAGAGCAGGGACAGCCGGACGTTGACCGAGGTGGTGAATTGCGTCCGGAACCCGCCGGCCGCCCGGCCCGTACTGCCTTCGCCGGCAGCCGCCTCACGCTCGACGATGGTCACCGCCGCGCCCCGCGCCGCGAGGTGATACGCGACGCTCGCGCCGATGACCCCGGCACCGAACACCACCACATCGGATGCCTTCATACTGTCGATTATCTCCCCGGCGGTCTGCTACCATCAAGGAACCGACGCTGAAGGAGGATCAGGCATGCCGCGACCCGTGCACTTTGACATCACCGCACAGAACCCTGAGCGCGCCGTGAAGTTCTACGGCGACGCGTTCGGATGGAAGTTTCAGAAATGGGATGCCGGAGGGCAACCCTACTGGCTGGTCACGACCGGGGAAGATCCGGAGCCGGGCATCAACGGCGGGCTTTCACAGCGGTCATCCGGCGGTGCAGCCGCGACGTTGAACACCATCGGCGTCCACTCGATCGACGAAGCCGTGTCGATGGTGGTGGAGTGCGGCGGCAAGATCACCACCCCCAAGGGGCCGATCCCGGGGGTCGGCTGGTACGCCGAGTTCACCGACACCGAAGGCAACAAGCTCGGCTTGATGCAGGAGGACCGCTCGGCCAAGTAAGCGCTATTCTGACTCGGCGGGGGCGGACGTCCCCTGGCGGAAGCCGACCGGCTGGGCCGCCCCCGTCACCGCATCGGCGACCGTCGGCGGGGCGAGCCATGCCAGCACCTCGCGCACGATCACGACGACCGGCACGGCGAAGAACATCCCCAATACGCCGAACAGTTGGCCCAGCGCGAGCAACGAGACGATAATCGCCAGTGGATGCAGCTTGGTCATCCGGCCGAGGACCATCGGGACGAGGATATTCGACAGCAGCTTGACGATCGTGACGACGACGAAGCCCCAGACCCAGATCAACCCTCCCTGCGGGGCGCCGATGATGAGCACGATGATGTACGTCGCGAATCCACCGATGTAGGGAACGGCCTCGGCCACGGCGGCGAACACGCCGATCGCCACCGGACTGTTGACCCCCACGATCCACATCCCGATCGCCGTCAGCGCGCCGACGATCGAACTCACCACCACCTGTGCCCACAGCGCCCAGCGCAGGGTTGTGTTCAAGTTGGCCAGCAGCCCCTCCATCCGTCCCCGCAGCGGCTGGCGGATCAGCGTCAGCACCGATTCGCGCATCGACTGGTAGTCCATCAAGACGAAGTAAACGATCAACGGGATGAGCAGCAGCAGGTAAATCTGCCCGATCCATCCCACCACCAGATCCACGAGCCGCGACGCCACGGCGTTGGCGGCGGCGATCGCCGACTGCCCGGCCTGGTCCACCGCATTGCGCAGCCACTCCGGCATTTCCGGGTCGCCGAGCCGGGCATCCAGTGCGGCCAGGATATCCCTCACGGCGGCGATCCCGCCCGGCAGCAACCGCAGCAGGATTTGGAACTGCTCCACGATCCAGGGAATCACGACCATCAGGCCGATCACGATGGCCGCCACCACGCCCAGGATCACCAGGGCCGCGGCGGTGCCGCGCGCCATCCGGGCGCGCCGCTGCAGCCAGTCCACCGCCGGATAGATCGGGAACGTGATGATCGCCACGATCACCGCGACCACGACGAGCGTGGAGAACCGCGTCAAGACCCATGCCGCCGCCAGCAGCCCCGCGGCCCACCAGATCACGCGCATCCACGCACTCTGGGTCGCCACAGTGCCCTTAACGTTCTCTCCCACCGACGCGGAATCCTCGACTGGACCCATCGCGGCCTTCGCAGCAGGAATTCGCGGTGGGGTGCCGGAACGAGAGGACGCTTCTCCCTACATCGATCCGCTTTGGAGGCGAGTCATGGCGACGTCAGGGATGATCGGCGCCGGCGTGCCGGCCCAGCCCAAAGACGACGGGCTGCAGCTGGACCCCGCGGCGGAAACGTCCGAATGGTGGTACTTCGACGCGCTGTTCGATGACGGCTCGGGCGCCTGCGTGGTCTTCAACGTGCCGCCGAACGAGAACGTGATGATCACGATCAACCGTCCGGACGGGGTGCGGGAAAAGGAGCTGCTGAAATATCCCGCCGATCAGTTCTCGGCGTCAAAGGACCGCTGCGACGTGCGCCTGGGACCGCACTGGGTGAAGGGCGACCTGCACACCTATCAGCTCCACGCCCAGGGCAACACCACCGCAGTGGACCTCACCTTCACCGGCATCACCCCCGCATGGAAGATGGGCCCGGATCATCCGCAGAGTGGCGTGATCATGGGCTGGATCCCCTCGATCCCCTACGGGACGGCGAGGGGGACCATCACGTACGGCGGGCAGGCCCACCAAGTCCGTGGGTCCGGCTACCACGACCACAACTGGTTCAACATCCCGCAGGGCAAAGCGGTAGACCACTGGTACTGGGGGCGCGGAAACGCGGGGCCCTACAGCTTTGTCTTCTCGGTGATGTTCTTCAAGACGGCCCTGGGGCCGGTGCGCGGCTCGCTGCTCATGCTCGCCAAGGACGGCGCCGTCGTCCTCGGCCACGCGGGCAACGCGATCGAGGTCCAAACGGGGAAGACGCTCGATGGTCCCGGCGGCCGGCAGTATCCGCAGCAGGTGGATTTCGACTTCAAGAACGGCGCGGACCACGTCCACCTCGCCTACCGGAACCAGAAGTGGATCGAGTGGATCAGCCACGCCGACG
>JBIOXT010000052.1:0-4360 GCA_044869795.1 bacterium
GGGAAGTCGGATCAGATCTCACTGGGCTTCAACATCGACACGACCGTCATCATCCCGCTGCCGGTCGCGGAGGCGTTGACGCATTCCGACAGGGTGCACCGGATCTGGGCCTTCTCCCGTGACGCGCGCAACCTGGAGCCGGCGAGGCGGCAGATCAAGGCCCTGCTGCTGCGGCGCCACGGCGAGGAGGATTTCAGCGTGTTCGAACAGCGCGAGATCCTCAGCCTGCTGGACCGGATCCTCACCATCATGACGGCCCTGGTGACGGGCCTGGCGGCGATCTCGTTGCTGGTGGGGGGCGTGGGCATCATGAACATCATGCTCGTCTCGGTGACCGAGCGGACCCGGGAGATCGGGCTGCGCAAAGCCGTCGGCGCCACCACCGGGGCGATCCTGGCACAGTTCCTCATCGAGGCCGCCGTCTTGTCGCTGCTGGGGTCCGCCGTCGGCGTCGCCCTGGCCTGGGCCGCCACGCGCCTTGCCGCGATCTACTCGCCGCTGCAGCCGATCATCACCCCGCAGGCCCTGGCCCTGGCGGCGGCGGTCGGGATCGTGATCGGCATTCTCTTCGGCCTGGTGCCCGCGATCCGCGCGGCCACCAAGAACCCGATCGACGCGCTGCGCTATGAGTGAGGTCCCGCGGGTGTCGACCGTCCTCGCCGACGCGCTGCGCGGGGATGAAGCCATCACGGTCGGCGAGCTGACCGACCGCATGGAACAGCGGGGGTTCGGGCTGCTGATGATCGTGCTGGCGCTGCCGACGCTGATCCCGATCCTGCCCCCCGGCGTGGCGGTCATCGTCGGCATCCTCTACGCGCTGCTGGGCGTGCAGATGCTGTGGGGCCTTCACCAGCCGTGGCTGCCGGAGCGGGTCCGCCGGTATCGGCTCACCGCGCCGCGTGTGCGCCGGCTGCGCGACCGCGGCGTGGCGCTGATGCAGCGCCTGGAACGCCTGTCCCGGCCCCGCCCGCTTCCGCTCGATGAGCGCATCATCGTGCGCGGTGTTGCGCTGGTGATGGTCATCCTCGGCCTGGTGCTCGTCCTGCCCTTCCCGTTCCTCAACACGCTGCCGGCGATGAGCGTGCTGGTCCTGGGTATCGGGCTGCTCAACCGGGACGCGCTGTTCATCCTGGCGGGGATCGTGCTGGCGACCACCGTGATCATCATCAGCGTGTTCTTCGCCGGATCGCTGGTCGCGCTGTACGAGTGGGTCCGCAATCGCTTCTTTCCGTGAGGCCGCCGCCGCCGGTACGCTGGGGGATCCTGGGCGCCGCACGGATCGCACGACGCCGCCTGCTGCCGGCGATGGCCCGGGCGGCACGCACGAGCGTCGTGGCCGTCGCGAGCCGCCGCGCGGAGGACGCCGGCGATCTGGCCCGCGAATTCGGCATCCCCATGGTGTACGATTCCTACGCCGCGCTGCTCGACGATCCGGACATCGACGCGGTCTATAATCCTCTGCCCAACAGCCTTCACGCCCGATGGACGATCGCCGCGGCGCGCGCCGGCAAACACGTCCTGTGTGAGAAACCGATCGCGCTGACGGCCGCCGACGCCGCACAGATGGTCGCCGCGTGCACCGAGAGCCGCGTCCTGCTGCAGGAAGCCTTCATGTACCGGTTCCACCCGCAGATCGACCGGCTGCGGGCCGCCGTCGCCGAGGGCACCATCGGGGCGATCCGGTTGGTGCGGTCGGCGTTCACGTTCCGCGTCGACCGGCCCGATGACATCCGCCTGCAGGCCGACCTGGGCGGTGGGGGTCTGATGGACGTGGGCTGCTACTGCGTCAACATCAGCCGGCTGCTGCTGGGAGATCCCGGCGTCGTGTTCGCCACCGCGACGTACGAGCGAGGAGTGGACGTGGCGCTGGCGGGGATGCTCTCGTTGGACGGGACTACGGCCCAGTTTGACTGCGGCCTGCGCTCGCCCTACCGGCAGTTCTGCGAGGTGGTCGGCGAGGAAGGCTCACTCCTTCTCCACCGCCCGTTCCAGCCTGAAGACCGGCCCACGGCGCTGATCGTACGCCGTGGAGACACCGAGGAGCGGATCGAGGTCGCGGCGACCAACCAGTACACGCTGATGGTGGAGCACTTTGCGGCCTGCGTGCTCGACGCGGTGCCGCCGCGGTTCCCGCCCGAGGATGCCGTCGCAAACATGCGCGCGCTCGACGCGCTGGCGCGGTCGGCCCGCACCGGAAAACCGGAAACGATCAGCGATCACTCACGCAACTGACTCAAACGGTTGTGTGAGTTCAGAGTAGTTGCCTCAACACGAGGCTGACCCCGCTCACGAAGACCAGCGCGAGGACGAGCCGCCGGAACGTGTCGGCCGGCAGCCGGTCCTGCATCCAGAACCCCAGCCGGGTCCCCACCAGCACCGGCAGGCAGGCAATCAGCGAGTACGTGGCAACCGACCCCGCGTACAACCCCAGGCGGTAGTAGCTGATCGCCTGCGACAGCCCGCCGACGAAGAACGCCACCGTCAGCCAGAAGACGAAGGCTCGTTTCTCCAGCCGCAGCGAGTGCACGTAGGCGGCGATCAGCGGGGCGAAGATCCCCGTGGTGCCGCCCATCACGCCCGAGGCCAGGCCGACGGCCGGTCCCGCGTAGGTCTGGGCGCGCCGCGAAACGAGGGGGAGCCCGCCCGCGTACGCGACGACCGCGAACGCCACCGACGTCACGCCGACGATCAGCGACAGCAGCCGGGGATCGAGTGATTCCAGAAACTGCGCCCCAATGACCGTGCCGATGATCACGCCTGCGAGCATGCTCCAGAACTGGCGCAGCTCCGCGCCCGTCCCGCCGCCCCGCAGCAGGATCAGCAGGTTCGCAAACAGGACGGGGATGGCGATGAGCACGACCGCCGTGCGGGCGCCGATGAGGTTGGCCGAGAGCGGCACGGCGATGAGCGGAAACCCGAATCCCAGCGCCGTCTTCACCGCGGTGGCAAAGACCACCACCAGCAGCACAAGCACAAACGCGACGTCAAATGCCAGCGGCGGTTCCACTAGGCCAGGGGGATCTCCACGAACGGGGTGACACAGGGCGTGCCGGCGGCCACGTACATCCGCCGCGCGGTGAGATCCTGCAGCACGGACACGACGGTCTCCACACGCTCCTCGTCGGGCAGCCGCGGGTTCGGATGGCGGCAGACTGAGTCCGGATGCCCGGTGTGGTCGGCCAGCATGGCCATCAGATGGTCGCGGCTCAAGGTGGCCGACGCCCGGCCGCCGTCGAGCATCCGGGCCATGCGGGCCTCCCGCTGATAGGTCGAGGACTTCTCTTCCGCCAGGGGCTGCGAGACGCCGAGGGCGGCGGGATCGACGAAGTGGTTGGCGTGCGTGAGCAGACCTCCCGCCGGAAGCAGCCGACAGACGGTGTCCGGAGCGGCCTCGATGTTCACGACTTCGGCTTCGCCGTTGGCTTTGCCGATCAGGAAGTTGGCCGAGCACGCCCGGGGCTCGGCGGTGACGACCGCGACCGCACCGTCCATCGTGTCCTGCTGGAGGATCATCCAGGTCCGCACGTGGAACGGCGTGCGCAGCCGCGACCAGTCGTCACGGTTGCTGAGCAGCCCGTTGATGACCAGCCCCAGCCCTCGCGAGTTCATGCCGATCTTGCCGCCGACGATGCCCGCCTCCGTGAATGCCGCGGTCGTCATCCCGTCGGCGCGGCGCGTGCGCAGGATCGCGCCCCGCACCTGCGGGAACCAGTCCCAGTTCTGGCCCAGCCAGAGGTGTCCGTCGGCTGAGGCCTCGGGGAGCACCGCGAACGCCGTGCAGCCGTCGGGCTCGATCGCCGCGGCCAGCGCCTGATTGATCATCGAGTACTGGCTGTAGAGGATCTCGTAGCGGGCATTCAACGCCGCGATATCGTCAAGGGGAATGCCTGCGCCGTCGCTGACGCCGCGCATCGTTTCCGCGTAGACGGGGGCCGCCGACTCGATCACGGCGAGGTAGCGGCGCCCGCGCAACCGGACGTCCGCCACCGACAGCCTGGCCTCCCGCTCGAATCGGTCGTAGTAGATGTGCAGATTCTCGGTGATGTCGTCGGCCAGGCGCCGGCCCTGCTCGACGCCCATCGCGTACGGCGTGCCGGTCAGCTCGACGATCGGAAGCGGCATGCTGCTCCTCTTTCAGTTCCCTGTTCCCCGTTCCCTGTTTCCCGCTCTTCACCACTCCAGCTGAAAGTCGATCCACGCGGGCTGGCGCACGAACCCAAGCTTGCCGTTGATCGCCAGCATCGGGCCGTTCTTGCTGCTGTTCCAGGTCTGGATGAGCCGGTAGCCGTGGCGTTGAGCGTACTCGACCGTGCGCAGCTTGAGTGCAGTCGCGATCCCCAGACCCCGGCACTCCGGGACG
>JBIOXT010000053.1:0-3478 GCA_044869795.1 bacterium
CAGCTCCTCGCCGTTGGTGAACTTGATGCCTTCGCGGATCTTGAACTCCCAAATCGTGTTGCTGACCGACCGGTAGCTCGTGGCCAGCAGCGGTTTGATCTCCTTGTCGGAGTAATCGAGCCACAGCAGCGGCTCGTTGATGAGAAATGTCACGTTGAGCGTTGTCTGGACCGTGCTGCGCTGCCCGTCCAGCGTCTCCTGGGTGACGGCCTCCGCGACGACCAGCTCATCGGCGGGTGCCCCCGCGCTCGGGCCCGCCCCAAGCGCGGCCACCAATACGAGACCGAGAATCGCGATCAGTCCCTGTCTGAAGCGACCCATCTGCGCTCCTCCCTCTTCTCTACAATCGGGTCACGGAGCCCGGATCTTCCAGGCCACCGTCGAGCCGCCGTCTGACCGTGCCGTCCAGCATCACCCAACGGACGTTGCGCACCGCGCGGACGTCGTCCAGCGGGTTGCCCTCAACGGCGATGATGTCCGCCCGTTTTCCGGTCTCGAGCGTCCCCACCTGATGCAGGAGCCCGCACAGATCCGCGCCGTTTCGCGTGACGCTCTGGAGCGCCTCCATCGTGGTAAACCCGGCTTTGACCAACGCGGCGAGCTCGGCGCCCGGGTCGGCGTGATAGGTGTCGCCGCCGACGGCCACCTTCACCCCGATCTTTCTCGCCCGGCTCAGGGTGTCCACATACCGCGTCAGAACCAGCTTGCCCTTCTCACGGAAGAAGTCGGGGATGCCCGGGGTGGCGACCACGTGCTCCATCACGCCGTACGTGCAGACCAGGTACGTACCCTTACCGGCCATCGCCTTGAGCTCGCCGTCTGAGCACATCGCCCCGTGCTCGACCGAGTCCAGACCGGCTTCGACCGCGTGCATGACCGCCGGCCCGCCGTACGCGTGCGCAGCGGCCTTCTTACCCTCCCGGTGCGCCTCATCGACGGCCGCCCAGATCTCTTCTTTCGTGTATGTCGCGCCGACGGGATCCATCCCCTTTGTGGCAATGCCGCCGGTGATCATGAACTTCACGAGATCGGCGCCCGCGCGGAGCTGCCGGCGGATCGTCGCCCGGATGGCATCCGGACCGTCGGCCTGCTCGCCGAGATACCAGGCGTGGCCGCCGGTGCGCACCGTGAAGTGGCCCGACACGAGCATGCGCGGCCCCGGAACCAGACCCGCCTCGATCGCCTTCTTGATCTCGATATCGCCAAACCACTTGCCGCCAACGTCGCGCATGGTCGTGATCCCGGCGCGCAACAACTGACGCGCGTTCTTCGCGGCGCGCGCCTGCAGCCACCCCAGTGACTCGCGCGACATCGCTTCCTCATCACCGGCATCGAACTGCAGGTGGTCGTGACAGTCGATCATTCCCGGCATGACCGTATGCTTGGACAGGTCGACGACGGTGGCGCCGGCTGGTGCTTTGACGGCGTCGGCCGATCCGACGGCGGAGATCATCGCCCCGTCAACGAGTATCGCGCCGCCGGGCACCGCCCGCGCCCCGGTTCCATCGATCAGCGTGCCACACCTGATCAGCGTGCTCATCCCGTTATGTCCTCCTAACGACACGTCATGGTCGGCCGGTATACCCAATGAATCACAGCCCCGGAATTGCCGCCCTGGGTCACGGCGCCGCCGGGCAGGTGAATCCCGCCATTTACGACGGCGCCGCCCGTCAGTCCGTGCGTCGGCGTCGGCATCGGCGGCAGTTTGGTCCACGCGTTGGCACGGGGATCATACGCCTCGTTCTGATCGGACAACCCGCGCGCGTCCGCATAGTTACCTTCGCCACCGATGATGAAGAGGCAACCGTTGGCGACGGCGCTTGCGACACCGCCGCGCGGCGCAGGGAGCGGCGCACCGGCGATCCAGCGGTTCACCGCCGGATCGTAGATCTCCAGGGCGGCCGTCCGCTCGCTGTTGAATCCCGCGCCAAACCGGCCGCCGGCCGCGTACACCTTCCCGCCGATTCCGCCCGCGCCCAAGTGATTTCGTTGTGTCAGCAGGTCGGGGAGGACGGTCCACCGATTCGACGCAGGATCGTAGACCGCGAAGTCGCTGCCCCGCGGCGGGCGTCCACCGGCGACGTAGATCTTGCCGTCGACAACGGCGGTGGCGCCTCCGCTGCGGTTCGTCGGCATAGGCGCGCGCTGGGTCCAGGCGCCGGCACGCGGGTCGAGTTCATAGACAGTGTTCAGGTACACCTCGGGGCGGCCGGTGCCAGCTCCGTCGAACTCGCCGCCTATCACGTACAGCTTGCCGCCTGCCGACGCGGCCATCGTATGATGCATCGGGACGGGCAGCGGCGGGCCGAGTTCCCACCGATCGGTAGCCGCTGTGTAGACCTGGACCACGGCAGACGGGATGCGCCCGGTCGGGTATCCCCCGATCGCATAGACCTTGCCGTCGAGCTCGGCCACCGCCTGCTCCGACCGCGGCGCAAGCAGTTCGGCGGCCAACCGCCACCCGCTGACCTCAGGCAGCCTCATGGCGTCAGGGGCCTGGGCGACCGATGGAATCCCATGCCCTAAGAGGATCAACACCACGACCGCGCCTGCGGCGGTGTCGCGAAATCGCGCGCTCATCGCTTTGCGGCCGCGGCGTCAGCCGCAGCGTCACGTTCCGATGCGGCGACCTCCTGCAGCATGTGCGAGCCCACGTTGACCGCCGATAGTCCGCGAAACAGGAACGCAAGCCCCATGACCGCCGTCAGCTCTTCCCAGGTGGCTCCGGCGCGCCTTGCGGCGACGGCATGAATCTTGGCGGCGTCCTGTAGATTCGCCAGCAATATGCCAAACAAGATCAGCTGCGAGATCTTCGCGTCGAAACACTTCGGGTTCATGAAGTGGCGCCGTATCTCTTCCTGGGCGATCAGCCCTTCGGGGTCGATCCGCGACATCAGGTCGGCCCGCGCGGCGAAGCGGGGCGGGACGAACCCGAGCAGGTCCGCATAGGCTTTTTTCAGTTTGTCGATCTCTGCCGGCGGCAGCTTCGACTCTGGCAGCGGTTCCATGCGATCTCCACCTCGGGAGTAGGGGTCGAACGCCTAGTTTGCCACGGCCCGCTCCACTCCTTTGCCCCGCGCGTTCTCGCGGCCGCGTTGTGCGCAACACCCGCGGCGCGATATGCTTGAAGATGAAAAGCGGACGACAGGAGGCTTGGTATGCCCTCAAATGGCGCGCACGACGCGGTGATTCTCAGCGCCGCCCGCACCCCAATCGGACGATTGCAGGGGGGGCTCTCGACGGTCAGCGCCGCGGATCTGGGAGCCACAGTGGTGCGCGCCGCGGTCGAGCGGGCGGCGCTTCCCGATCCGGGCGCGATCGACGAAGTCTTGATGGGAAACGTGGTCTCAGCCGGTCTGGGACAAAACCCCGCCCGGCAGGCGGCGATCCGCGGTGGGCTGCCGAGTACTGTCGGCGCCACGACCGTGAACAAGGTGTGTGGTTCGAGTCTGAAGGCGGTCATGCTGGCGGCGCAGGC
>JBIOXT010000054.1:0-5842 GCA_044869795.1 bacterium
GGGCGCCTTCGTGGTCAAGCTCGATGCGACGGGGAGTCGGCTCGTCTATTCGACGTTCCTGGGAGGCTCCTCCGGCGCCGGCATCGCGGTGGACGCGGAAGGCCATGCCTATGTGACGGGATGGACCAATGGGAGCGGCTTCCCTGTGGTGAACGCCCTGCAGCCGACCGTTGCCGGCGGGCTGGATGCCTTTGTGACGAAATTGAGCCCGGACGGTTCCGCCCCGCTGTACTCCACCTTTCTCGGGGGCGGCGCCGAGGACCGGGGGAATCGGATCGCCGTGGATTCGCTGGGGAACGCATACGTCGTGGGCACGACCCGCTCGGTGGACTTTCCGGCGGTAAACGCCATCCAGGCCACCTACGGCGGAAGCGACGACGCGTTCGTGAGCCGACTCGACAGCATAGGTTCCGCGCTCGTCTATTCGACGTATCTTGGCGGCAGTTCCTACGAGGGTGGCACCGGGATCGCCGTGGACGCCGCCGGTGGCACTTACGTCACGGGGTTCACCTGGTCGATGGACTTCCCCACGGCGAATCCTTTCCGATCAGCGTCGGGCGCCGCCGACAGTTTCGTGGCGAAGATCGCGAGCACCGCTTCCCTGCCGGGTCAGATCGAGGCCGAAGACTTTGACCACGGGGGCGAAGGCGTGGCCTACCATGACCTCACGCCTGGCAACCAGGGCGGCCAATACCGCGCCGACGTGGATGTCGACATCATCGCTCCTGCCAGCGGCGGCTATGTCATCAATAACTTTCAGACCGGGGAGTGGCTCCAGTACACCATCAGCGTCGCCCAAACCGGCACCTACCGCCTCGACCTGCTGGTGAGCAGCGAGTTCACCACCAGCCGCTGGCGCGCGGAGATCGATGGCGTCCCTGTCACCGGCTCTGTCTTGGTCCCCAGCACCGGCAACTGGTTGACCTTCCAGTGGGCCGGCGTCGGTGGGATCCGCGTCACCGGCGGCCAGCATCTCCTCCGGATCGTCGCCGATCAGCAGTACTTCAACTTCGCGGCCTTCCGCATCCTGGCTGAATGAGCATGCCACTGCGTCTGATCGGGCCGGCAACCGCATTCTGATGCTGGAGAACGCGTCGATCATCTGCATCGGCAAAGACTGGGGCACGGACCCCACCAGCAACACCCATGTGATGCGCATCCTGGCCCGGCGCAACCGGGTGCTGTGGGTGAACTCGATCGGGATCCGCCGGCCCGGCGCCAACGGTCGCGATCTCCGGCGCATCCTCCACAAACTCCGCCAAAGTCTGGACGGGTGCGTCCAGGTCGCGCCGAACCTCTACGTCTTTCATCCGCTGGTCATCCCGCTACCGGACATTCCCGCCGTCGCTCGTGCGAACAGTCTCCTGCTGACCGCCGCCCTCCGGAAGACCTCGCGCCGCCTCGGCTTCGAACGCCCCATCCTCTGGAGTTTTCTCCCCACGGCCGCGGGCCTGGTCGGTCGGCTCGAGGAGCGGGCCGTCGTCTACCACTGTGTCGATGACTACGCGGAGTTTCGGGGTGTAGCGGGCGATGCACTTCGGCGCGCGGAACGTCAGCTGATCGGATCGGCGGACGTGGTGTTGACCTCATCGGAACTCCTCTGGCAGGAGCGCAAGCAGGAGAATCCCCAGACGTTCTTCGTCCTTCACGGCGTCGACGTCGACCACTTCGCCCGCGCGCTGGATCCCGCGCTCCCCCTCCCGCCGGACGTCGCGGCGCTGCCGCGGCCGATCGTCGGATTCCACGGCCTGATTGCCGAGTGGGTGGACCTCGACCTCGTCGCAGCGGTTGCGCGGATGAGGCCGGATTGGTCCTTCGTTCTCGTCGGTCGATGCATCACCGACTCCACCCCCCTCCGGGGGCTCCGTAACGTCCATCTGTTGGGCCAGCGCCCCTACGATACCCTGCCGGGCTACTGCCGGGCGTTCGACGTCGGCATCATTCCGTTTCGGCTGAACGCCCTGACGCTGCGCGCCAACCCGCTGAAGCTCCGCGAGTACCTGGCGGCGGGTCTACCGGTGGTCTCCACGCCGCTTCCCGAAGTCGCCCGTTACCAGGACCTCGTCCATCTGGCGGAAGGCGGGCAGGCGTTTCAGTCCGAGATCGAGGGCGCGCTGCGTGAGCGGGGCGAGCCGTTTGCCGCACAGCGGGCGGCGGCGATGCGTGCGGAGAGCTGGGAGGGTCGGGTGGAGGAAATGAGCCGCATCATCGGCGATGTCCTGGGGCCCCGGCTGGATGGGGTTGGGATCGCTGATGGCCGTCCGCCGTCCGCCGTGGTGGGGTGACACCGTGGAGATAGAGCGTCTTGCCGCGTTCCTCATCCTTGCATCGTACGGGCTGTTGCTCTACACGTACGCCGGTTACCCGGCGCTGCTCTGGCTGCTCGGCCGGCTGCTGCCGGCTGGGCGGACGTCGTCGAGGGAGCCGAGCCGGTGGCCGGCGGTGAGTGTCGTGCTCTCGGCGTACAACGAGGAGGCGGTGATCGAAGCGCGCATCCGCAACCTGTTGGAGCAGGATTACCCGGCGGACCACCTCGAGATTCTCGTCGGTTCTGATGGATCGGTGGATCGGACGAACGAAGTGGTGGAACGCTGCGGCGCTCGCCGGGTCCAGTTGCTGCGCTTCGCTGAACGGAGGGGAAAGGCCAGCGTTCTCAATGATCTGATGGCCCTGGCGCGCGGCGAAATCGTTGTGTTCACCGATGCGAACACGTGCTTCCATCGTGACGCCGTGCGCGAACTCGTGCGGGCGCTGTGGCGGCACCCGTCCGCTTGCGCGGTCGTCGGGCAGCTGGAGCTGCGATCCCCGGCTCCGGGCGGAAATCTCGACGGCGCGTACTGGCGCTATGAGACGTGGGTCAAGACGCTGGAGTCGCGGTTCGGCAGCGTGCTGGGTGCGAACGGTGCGATCTACGCCTTCCGGCGCGAGCGGTACCGGCAGATTCCCTCCGGCGCCATCGTCGACGATTTCCTCGCGCCTTTGCTCATGCGGCTGCACGGGGGCGGCCAGATCTTCTTCGCGCCCACCGCACGCGCATGGGAGGCTTCGCCCTCGCGGGTGCGCGACGAGTTCCGCCGCCGGGTGCGGATCGGGGCCGGTGATCTTCAGGCCCTGCGCTGGACGTGGCCGCTGCTCCTTCCGTGGCGGGGCACCCCGGCGCTCGCCTACGTCTCGCACAAAGTCTTCCGCTGGTTGGGGCCCTGGCTATTGTTGATAGGATTGACGGCGAACCTGTGGCTGACCCGCGTCCCACTGTTCCGGCTCATGCTTGCGGGCCAGCTCACCTGCTATGGACTGGCGCTGCTGGCGCCCAGGCTTCGCGCCGTGCCCGGGGTCGGGGCTGCGGCGAGCGGGCTGCGGTACTTCCTCGTCCTCAACGCCGCCCTGCTGTTGGGGCACCTCCGGCTTGCCAGGGGCGCGGCGCGTCCGTTTTGGAGCACCACGCCCCGGCATACCGGCGCGGAGAACTCACCCAGTCACCAGCGGGTCGCGGAGGACCCATCGACCGGCCAGCGCGTGGGCATGCTCGAAGATGCCGACTAATATGCTCACGGTGCTGCGGACCGCGGCCTCAATCGCCTGGGTCGCGGAGGCTACGGGATTCGCCGGTGTGGCCGCGCCGCTCGTGAGCGTCCCCGAGAGGACCGCGCTGCTCACCGTGCCCCCGACGCTCCAGATGGAGGTATCCACGAGGAGCGGATAGAGCGGCCCGGCGGAGCTCGTGTAGATCAGGGTGCCGTTCTTGTAGTAGCGGACCACGCCCGATGTGACGGCAATCCGGAAGACGTCGCCGGGCGCGTACGTCGTCGCCGTGCGGTAGACGCCGCCTTCGCGGACATCGGCGCCGCCGCCGGGCCACAGGCCGATGGCGAAGGCGATCTCGTCCCGGGTCGTCCCCGGGTTCCCGGTGCTGAGGCCGATAAAGCGGTAGGTGTTGGTCTCGGACGCTGTGAACTCGACGTAGCCGTCGCCTGACGCGATCTGCTGCTGGGAGATCGCGCCCGCGTCGGCGCAAGCGTTACAGCCGGACGTCTTCTGGAGGGAGTTCCCGGTCGCCGTGACGTTGACGAGGCTCGTCCAGACGACGTTCTGGACTCCCTCTGCCACGATGCGAATGGCGTTGAGGTTGAAGTATTCTTGATCGGCATAGACCCGCAGAATATGCTCCCCCGAAGGTAGGCTGACTCCGCTCGTGCCCACCCACTGGAAGGTCCCCCAGTTGCCGGTATTCGGTACGCTCACCGGGCCTGTTTTATCCGCTCCGTCAATTTCCATATGGAACGCGCTGGCGAGCTCGCTGCCCACCAGGGCTTCGAGGCGATAGGTGCTGGCCTGGGTCACGTTGATAGTGTACTCGAGCCACTCACCAGTTTGGATGTTGTTGACGACATACCCACCGCTCGACGCGGCGATGATGTCGACATCGACGTCGGTACGGTAGAGGCCCCCCTGGTTGCGGGGGGTGAAGTCGTGGTAGGTGACGGCCTCGCTGCCGTAGTCAAAATCCTCGGCCTCGATCTGGTTGCCAGGCACCGGGACGGGCGTCCCGTTGAAGGGGGCGCGGGTCACGATCCGGAGGGCCGCGAGGTTGAAGTACTGCTGGTCAGCGACGATCCGGAGGACATGCACGCCGTCGATGAGGGAGATCCCGCCACCGTCGACCCAGCGGAAGGTGGCCCATGAGCCGGTGTTGAGGACCGGGACGGAGCCGGTGACAGGGACGCCATCGATCTCGGCGTGCCAGCGGCCGGTGGCGAACTCGCTGCTCACAAGCGCTTGGAGGCGGTAGGTGCCGGCCTGGGTCACGTTGATGGTATAAGCGAGCCACTCCCCAGTCTGGAAGTTGCTGATGACATACCCGCCGCTGGCCGGGGCGATGATGTCGACATCGATGTCGGTGCGGTAGAGACCGCCCTGGTTTCCGGCCGTGAGGTCATGGTAGGTGACTCCCTCGCCCCCGTTGTCGAAGTTTTCAGCCTCGAAGGCACCCGGCACTGCGAATGGGATTCCCGTGAACGGGGATTGGGAGGACGGCGTCGCAGCCGCCAATGTGGTCGCCGAGACGGGCGACGACGGCACAGACATATTGCCTGCCGCATCGAAGGCCGCCACGCTGTACGTGAAAGTCGTGGAAGACGGCAGTCCGGTGTCTTGGTAGGCGGTCAGACTGACTGTGGCAATCTGCACGGTCCCTCGAAAGACCCTGTAGCCGGCGACGGCCACGTCGTCCGTCGACGGCGACCAGGTGAGGTTGATCTGCCCCGGATCGATCGCCGTGGCGCTGAAGCCCGTGGGCGTGGACGGAGGAAGCGTGTCAGCCACTGGCGGGGGCGGATCGAGCACGTTGCTGACGGTGACGTTGACCACCGCAGACGTGGTCTGATTCCCGGTGGTATCACTCGCCACGGCGGTGAGGGTGTGTGACCCGTTGAGGGCACCAGTCGTGTCCCACGAGATGGCATAGGGCGTGGTAGTCGATTCCACAAGGTTCCCACCGTCCAGCAAGAACTGTACTCCCACGACGCCGGTATCGTCTGTGACGGCGGCGGTTACGGTGGTCGTGCCGGCAACCGTGGCGTCGGCCGTCGGGGCGGTGATCGAGACGCTCCGCGCGCGAATGCGAATGGCGTCAAGGTTGAAGTACTGCTGGTCGCCGTAGATGCGCAGGATGTGCTGTCCTGCGGTCAGGCTGACTCCGCTCTTACCGATCCACTGGAACTTCCCCCAGTTGCCCGTATTCGGGACGGACACGAGGCCGGTCTTATCCACGTCGTCCACGGCGATGTGGAACGCACTAGTGGTGAACTCGCTGCTGACGAGGACTTCGAGGCGGTAGGTGCCA
>JBIOXT010000055.1:0-2585 GCA_044869795.1 bacterium
TGCTGACCCGCGTGCCCTCCGACGCGGCACGGCGCGTGGACGTACCGGGGGAGTAGGCCGCCGATGCCGCCGGTCTTAGAGGAAGTGATCGTCTACGGGCGCCGGTTCCAGCTGACCATCGACGGCCCGGACTCGCTGCGCCGCTTCAGCGCGATCATGACCGACGCCGTCACCGGCCGTATGCTGACGCGGACTCCGGTGCGCGGCCGCAGCGCCGCCGACGCGCGCGACCGGGCGCTGGAGGTCCTGCACAACCTGGTGGGGATTGAGCGGTTTTATGAACAAGTCCGCGCCGTGGCCGCGCAGCTCGCCCCTGGGGCCGTGGTGGATCTTACCGAGGACGCGCACGCTATTCACGCAGACGTTTCCGGGGCATGGGAGCTGGGCGTCTCTTTCACCGTGGCCCGCGACGATGTGACCGACCCGGAGGCAGACCCGCAGGTCCTGCGCGGGCGGATTGAGGAGCACTTCCGGAAGCACCTGAGGCAGGTGGGTTGACTAGTCTGTCATCGCGAGCCCTTCGACTTCGCTCAGGGCGTGGCGATCCCTGCGGCGGATTGCTTCGTCCCTTCGGGGCTCGCAATGACGGAACGATCGGCAGGAAGCCTCTGCGGTCTGACGAAATTTCCCCACGATTTCCCGCACTCCGGACGCATGGATCTCATCATTCGCCGCGCGGCGATCCAGGGCACAGAGGGCCTGCACGATATCGGTGTCCACGGCGATCGCATCGATGTCCTGTCGCCGCACCTGGCGGAACGGGCCCCGGTCGAGCTCGACGCCGCCGGCAGCCTTGTCACCCCGTCGCTGGTGGAGACACACATCCACCTCGACGCGGTGCTCACCGTCGGTCAGCCCCGGCACAACCGCAGCGGCTCGCTGTTCGAGGGCATCGAGATCTGGGGCGAACGCATCAAGAGCCTTACCCACGAAGACGTCAAGCAGCGGGCGGCGACGGCGTTGAAGTGGATGCTGGCCCACGGTGTGACGCGCGTGCGCACGCACGTCGACGTCTGCGATCCGAGCCTCACCGCTCTGGGGGCCCTGCTGGAGGTGCGGGAGGACGTCCGGGACGCCATCACGGTTCAGATCGTGGCCTTTCCCCAGCAGGGCATCTACTCGTTCCCGGACGGCGAGCAACTGATGATCCGTGCTCTGGAAATGGGCGCCGACGTGGTGGGGGGCATCCCCCATTACGAATGGACGCGTGAGTACGGCGAGCGCGACGTGCGGACCGCGCTGCGGCTGGCCGCCGAGTATGACCGGCCCGCCGACCTGCACTGCGATGAGACCGATGACGACCAGAGCCGTTTCCTGGAGCTGGTGGCCGCCGAGACGGTTCGGCTGGGCCTCCAGGGCCGCGTCACCGCCAGCCATACCACAGCGATGCACTCCTACAACAATGCATACGCTTACCGGTTGATCCGCTGGATCCGCAAAGCCGGCGTGCACATCATCACCAATCCTCTGGACAACTCGGTGCTGCAGGGGCGGTTCGACAGCTATCCCATCCGCCGCGGCTTCACGCGGGTCAAGGAACTGCTGGCCAGCGGGATCAACGTCTGCATCGGCCACGATTCCATCATGGATCCCTGGTACCCGCTGGGTGTCGGCGATCCGCTGCAGGCGTGCTTCGTCATGGTGCACTACGGCCAGATGTCCGGTCGCGACGAGTTGGAGATGATGCTGGACCTGGTGACCACCCGCGCGGCCGCGTGCTTCGGCGCCGATGACTACGGGCTTGGGGTAGGGAAGCGGGCGGATCTGGTCGTCTTCGACGCACCCACCGCGGTCGATGCGGTGCGGACGATGGCAGCCCGGCGGTGGGTGATCTCCCGCGGCCGCGTCGTCGCCGAGACCCAGCCGGCGCGGTCCACCGTCCGGTGGAACGGCCGGGACGAAGCCGTGCGGTTCGTGCCGTGATGGTCCAGGCCACGGCGCACCGCACATCGCCTGCGCGTCCGGCGCCACGCCGCACGCCGTTTGCCGACCTGGGGTCGTGGACGGTCTTCGCCGCGTTTGTGCTCGTGGCATGGGAAATCGGCTCCCGGGTGTACGACCAGCCGTACCTGCTGCCCGCGCCCTCGCAGATCATCGCGGCCTTGCGGGCGGATGCGCCGCTCGTCATGTCCTATGCGGGGATCACCACCCAGGAGACCGTGCTGGGATTTGCGGCCGGCTCGGTGCTGGCGCTACTGGGGGCGATGCTGTTCGTGTGGCTGCCACAGGCGTTAGAGAACTTCCTGTACCGCGTCGTGGTGACGGTCAACAGCACCCCGTTTGTGGCCCTCGCCTCCCTGGTCGTAGTCTGGTTTGGGCTGGGCATTACCAGCAAGATCGTGATCGCCGGGCTGTACACGTTCTTTGCGGTGCTGTATCACGCGCACAAGGAGTTCATCTCCGTCGACCCGATGCGCGAGTACCTGATGGACGTGTACAACGCTTCCTGGCTGCAGCGCATGCTGCTGTTGAAACTGCCATCCGCGCTGCCGATCATCTTTACCAGCCTCAAGGGCGGGGTGATGGCGGCAGTGAATGGGGCGATCGTGGGGGAGCTGTTCGGCGCCTTCGAGGGATTGGGCTAC
>JBIOXT010000056.1:0-15983 GCA_044869795.1 bacterium
AACTCGCGCAGCGGAGGGAGGGTCTCTTCCACGCGGTCGATGGCACGCTCCAGCGCCGTCACCTGATCGGCGGTGATCCCGGTTGTTGACTGGCTCGAAGGCGTCGCCAGCTCCGCGCCAAGATCAAACAGCCGGTGCTGGATGCTGCGCAGCAGCGACGCGGTCTCGGGGTCGTCGAGCCCGGCAATCACAACCCCGAGGTGGGAGTTCAGTTCGTCGACTGCGCCGTAGGCCTCGACCCGGGGATGATCTTTGGGAACGCGCGAGCCCCCGATCAGCCCCGTGTCGCCACGGTCGCCCGTGCGCGTGTAGATCTTCGTCACGAAGATTCTTCTCCGCCGGCAACGACCGGCCCTGAACCACTCGCGGCGCTCGGATTCAGGGCAAGTTCGCGCGGCGCCGTGGGCTGCGGCGCGCGCAGATGGTCGGTCATCCAGCGCACGATCCAGCGCAGCCGCTCCAGGCGGTGCGCCGGCTTGCCGTTGCGTGAGAGGTCATGACTCTCGCCGGGGAAGCGGACGAACGTCGTGTCGCGGCCCAGCTTCTTCAGCGCGATGAACAATTGCTCGCCTTCAGGAATCGGGCAGCGCAGATCCTCCTCACTGTGAAGGATCAGCAGCGGCGTCGTGATCTTCTCCACGTAGGCGAGTGGTGAACGCTCCCAGTACCACAGCGGGTTCTCCCATGGGTCGCCCGGGAACTCCCAGAAGCCCTTCATGAACGCGAGGTCGCTGGTGCCCCACTGGCTGAGGTGGTTGGAAATCGAGCGCATCGTCACCGCGGCCTTGAACCGGTCGGTGTGCCCGACCACCCAGTTCGTCATGAACCCGCCGTAGCTGCCGCCGGCCACTCCCAACCGGCCGGGATCGAGGAATGGATATCGCGCGAGCGCGGCGTCCAGACCGCGCATGATATCTTCGTAATCTTTGCCGCCCCAATCATGCTGGGTCGCCGCGGTGAAGCGCTGGCCGTAACCCTGGCTGCCGCGCGGGTTGGTGAAGACGAGTGCAAATCCCTCCGCCGCCAGGACCTGAAACTCGTGGAAGAACGCCTCGCCGTACGCGCCGTGAGGGCCGCCGTGGATCTGCAGGATGGTCGGATACCGCTCGCCGTCGCGGAAATCGGCCGGACGCATCACCCAGGCCTCGACCGGCCAGCCGTCGGCGCCCTCGTATTCAAACCGCTCCGGCATGCTGAGGCGCAGGTCGCCCAGCAACGTTTCATTCACCGCCGTCAGCCGGCGTTGATCGGTCAGCATCCCTCCCGGTTCCAGTGCTCCTGCCCACAGGTCGCCCGGGTGTGACGGATCACTGGTGGCGATCATGCCGGTTGTGCCCGATGGATCGATCCCGTAACCGTAGATCTCATGCCGGCCGGAGGTGAGCACGCGCACCGGTCCCCCGGCGGCGTCGAGCACTCCGATCTGATTCGTCGCCCCTTCCGCAATCAGGACGAAGATCTGCCGGCCGTCGTCCGACCAGCGCGGGCCGCCCACCTTGGGATGCGCACGCATGTCGCTGATGACGTGATGGGCGAGGCTGCGATCGAACGCCGCGGTGAGGTTCGTCGCCGTGCCCCCGCCGGCAGCGACGAGCCACAATCCGGTGTTGGTGGCGCTGCGCGCGGCGTTGTCGTGCCCGAAATACGCGATCCAGCGCCCGTCCGGCGACCAGGCCGGGGTGGCCACGGGTCCGGTCGACGTCGTGAGCTGCTGTAGAGCGCCGCCCGCCGCCGGCACGACCCAGATGTCGGCGACGTTGCTGAGATCCCCTTCCGGTGTGCGGTTGGCCGCAAACGCGAGCCTGGCTCCGTCCGGTGACCACGCGGGATCAAGGTGGTCGAAGTTGCCATCGGTAAGCTGCCGCGGCGTGGCGCCGGAGACGGGCACGACAAAGATGTGCTTGTAGCGGCCGTCCCAAAATCCCTCACCGTCGTTCTTGTACTTGATGCGGGTGATCACTCTCACATCGCTGTCGGGCTTCGATCCCGGCGGCTTGCCGACGAATGCAATCCTGGTCCCATCGGGCGACCAGGCCGGATCGGCGGGCGCATATTCCTTGGAAACGATGAGCCGCGCTTCACCACCGTCGGTCGGAATGACAAAGAGTTGTTTCGGCTTCTTGGCCCCGGGCTCGGGCCGTGCGCCGCGGTCACTGATGAACGCGATCGACCGTCCGTCCGGCGACCACCGGGGATTGGAGTCACGATGCTCCCCGGCCGTGAACTGCCGGGGGTCGCCGCCGTCCATCGGGACGTTCCATAGATGGGAACGGTAGGTGTCGGCATCGCGGTCGGCCACGGTCAGCACGTACACGACGCGGGTGCCGTCGGGTGAGAGCTGCGGATCCCCCACCCACTTCAGCGACAGCAGATCGTCGATCGTGATCTTGCGGGTGCCCATCGATCGTGTCCCCCTTCTAGCGTCCGTATGCAAGGCGTTCCGCCAGCGCCGCCGGCAGCCCTGCGGCGCGCATCTTCTCCTGGGTGCGCGCCACCGGGTAGTCGACCCGCAGCAGGCGGGCGGTCTCATCGTCCATCCAGACATACGCGGCCCGCGGATCGCCGTCGCGCGGTTGACCCACGCTGCCGACGTTGATGATGTAGCGGGACGCGGGGTCCAGCCGCAGCGGCTGATCGGGATCCAGCGGCGCGGCGCGGACGCCGTCGTTCTGCTGTGTGAAGACGGCAGGCACGTGCGTGTGTCCCACGGCGCAGACCCGGAACGCGCCGTAGCGAAAGCTTTCGCCGGCGGTGGCCGGATCGAAGATGTACTCCTCGATGGGATCGCGCACACTGCCGTGCACGGCCAAGAAGCCGTTCCGTTCGATCCGCTCGGGGAGGCTGCGCAGGAAGGCCCGCGTCTCGGGCGTCATCTCCTGCCGCGTCCAGAGGATCGCCGCCTGCGCCAGCGGATTGAACACCGAGATATCGAGCTCGCCGAGGGCGGCCAGGTCGTGGTTCCCGGCGACCGCACCGGCGATGAGCGGCCGCAGCCGCTCCACGCAGGCGTTGGGATCGGGGCCGTACCCCACGAAGTCGCCCAAACAGAACACAGCGTCGGGACCGCGCCCGTCGATGTCCGCGAGCACGGCCTCGAGGGCCTCGAGGTTGCCATGGACATCCGAGAGGATGGCGTGCTTCACGGCCGGGCTTCGGGCCTCGCGCTTCGGGCTTCGACGGTTGGTGCGCCGCGCGCATGGATCAGAAATCGGACAAGGACAGCCGCGCCGATGAGGAACACCACCGCCGGCGTCAGCCACACGATCAGACCGGCCCCCCGCCGCGGCGGCGCCGCGAGAACCGATTCCCCGAATTGCCCGACGAAGAAGGCGACGATCTGCTCCTGGGACTCACCGCGCATCAGGCGCCGGCGGATCTCCTGTTTCATCTGCTGAGCGAGGGGGGCGCTCGATTCGGCTACGGTCTGGCCGGCGCAGGTCGGACACATCAACTGGCCGGCGATGGCCTGGACCTGATCCTCCAGCGATGGTGCCGCGAGGACCGGGATCACTGACAGGCAGACCACGGCCACGGCGCAGGCAAACCGGATCACGCGGTACCCTTCGGGGCATGCGCAGGGCCTTCCTGTGATTGCCCAGAACACGTAGCGCAGGAGATGATGCTGCTCGACCGCTGGTTCCGGCCGTGGATTCCTCCGGCCGTGCGCAGGAACGCCGCGATTGATTTCCTCGCCGCTGTGCTCTTCGGCGCGTTCGGCGGTCTGACCACCCCCTTCATCCCGGTCATGGGGCGGCGGCTGGGCGCGTCGGCGTTGGAAGTGTCCCTGCTGGTCGCCGCGCCGGCCGTCGTGCTGCTGCTCTCGCTGTGGTGGGTCCGCCTGCTGCCGGGCGCCAACCCCGTACGTCTGGTCGTGTGGCCCCAGGCGGCCGGTCGCGCCATGTTCTTCTTCATGCCCCTGATCCACGTGCCGAGGACATACGTGGCATTCATCGTCGCCTACCATGCCGTCGCGTCGGTGGGCATGTTGGGGTACGCCCAGGTGATGCGCTCGGTGTATCCCGACGAGGTCCGTGCGCGAATCATGGCGCTGGTGCGCGTCGGCATGGCGCTGGCGTGGATCGCAGGATCGCTGGCCGGCGGGCAGCTGATGGAGCGCGTCGCGTTCCAGTGGGTCTTCGCGGCAGCGGGGGCCTTTGGCGTCGCCAGCGCGCTGGTATTTCGCGGCGTCCGGATGGGGGTGCCCGAACCGCCCCCGTCACGACCCGGCCTCGCCCGCACCCTCAGCGTGCTCCGCGAACATCCGGCCTTCCGCCGGTTTCTGCTCGCGTTCTTCGTGTTTGGATTCGGAGCGTGGTTGATGGGCCCGGCCGTGCCGATCCTGCTCGTCGACGTGCTGCATGCGAGCAGTTTCCAGGTCGGGCTGTTGGGAGCGATCACATCGGCGATGTGGCTGCTGGCGTACTACTACTGGGGCCGGATGATCGACCGGCGGACCGCGTCCGGCGCGCTGGGCACGATCTTCCTGATCGGCGCGCTGTCGCCGGTGATCTACGCCGCCGCGACCAACGCCTGGCTGGTGCAGTTCGCCGGCATCACGGAAGGCTTGACCTCGGCGGGCATCGATCTCGGCTGGCTCACCGCGATCCTGCAGTACGCGCCGGCGGGGGAAGTCCGACTCTACCTGGCGATTTACAACACGCTGGTCGGCGTGCGCGCCGCGACCGCGCCGTTCCTCGCAGGGCTGGTCATCCCGTTGATCGGCGTGAAGTGGATGTTTGCAGCCGCGGCCCTGCTGATGCTGGCCGGCGCCCGCCTCCTCCGGCCTTCGGCAGGCGCCGTCATCCCGTCAGATGTCCCCGCAGATCGTCGAGAAACGCCCCCAGGTACACGGCGCCGATAGCGTCAGGCTCCAGGCCCGCAAGCGTACCACGATCGATGTCCAGCGTCGCTGCGATGTCGTCGACCATCGGGCGCAGCGTTTGAATGTAGGTCTGCACGTGCTTCTGTCCCGAACGCGTATGGGGCACGGGGATCACAAACCCGCGCCGGCGGGCTCCAGGATCCATCATGCGGCGGCCGGCTGCCATCTCCTCACCTCCCTGAACAACCTCGCTAGCGAATCTGGGCGAATGCCGCAACGGTCGGATGCACGAGCCGATCGTAATCCACATAGGCGATCGTCATCGTCTCGCGGTGCGTCCCTGCGCGGAACACAATCTTGGGGTCCTCGGTCAGCTGCTGTTCGACGACCACCGGGACGTCATAGAGGTTCCCGAAGGGCGGCATCGCCCCGACCTCGCAGTCGGCAAAGAGGCCGCCGAACTCCTCCTCGGTGGCCAGGCGGGCCTCGCGCGCGTGCAGTGCGTCTTTCAGCTTCGACATGTCGACGCGGAACGGGGCGGGCAGGACCAGCATCGTGGGCTTGCCGTCGACCAGCGCCATCACGACCTTCGCCACGTACATCCCCGGGATGTGCTCGACCGCGGCGACTTCCTGCGCCGTGTACACTTCGGGATGCGGGGTCACGCTGAACGGCACGCCGTGTTCTTTCAAATACTGCTCGAGGCGCTCACGACTCGTCATCGTGCTGTCCCCCTTTTACCCAGGTCAGCGTCCCAGGGCCCCGGTCATGTACGCCCTGACCAGGAGGGCCGCCTGGGTCAGACAGATCAATGCCAGCATCCGCGGCTCGTTGAAACCCTGGCGCGGACGCGGCGAGCGGTCCGCGGCGGCCTCCGAGGCGCGCAGGACCGCGGCGCGCAGAAATCCGCCGGGCCGCAGGCCGAACTGGACGGCGGCGGCGAGGGCGACCAGCACGCCGTAGAGGATGTGCAGCGGGGTCCGCGGACGCGCCCCGCCCAGCGCGAGAAGAACACCGGCTGAGGCCTCGATGACCACCAGGACCAGGCCGGCCAGCAGCACCGTCCAGAATGCGCGGCCCAGCACGCGGCGGCCGCCCAGCCCGATGAGAAACGCCCATCCCGCCAGGAGCAGATTGACGGCGACGGCGGCAAGGATGAGCGGTCCCAGCGCGTGGAGCGTGTCGAGTCTCATGAGACAGAGGGCGCAGGCGGTACGTGGGTGTTCCACGCCGGGTGGGTGCCGCCCTGCCGCCGCGAGGACAATGGCGCCGACAGGGGAACACAGACAGTACCGAGTCTCATGCCCAGGCGTCTCCTGCGCGCCGCGCTCGCGGCGGTTCTGCTCTGCACACTCAGCGGTGGCTCTTCGGCGGCCCCTCCGCGCCAGCTCGCCGTCGATGTCCTCGTCGTCGGTGGGACCCCCGCGGGCATCGCGGCCGCGGCCGGGGCGGCCCGTGCGGGAGCGCGCGTGCATCTCGTGGAGGGCCGGCCGAAGCTCGGCGGCCCGATCACATGGGCATGGCTCACGACCTTCGACATGAACCTCTCCCCGGAAGGCGTTCAGCTCACGCGCGGGGTGTTCGCGGACTACTACAAGCTCCTCGGCCTGAGCTTCGATCTCGGCGAAGCGATCACGAAACTGACCCGGGCGGTTTACCGCGAAGTGCTGGTCAACGTCACCGAGAATGCGCCGCTGATCCGCCCGCTGATGGACGGACGCCGGGTCGTCGGGGCCGAGTTCGAGGACCGGGCCTTTGACCGCATGCTGGTCGTCCGCGCCAAGGTCGTCATCGACGCCACCGACGATGCCGACCTGGCCGCGGCCGCGGGGGCTGAGTACATGATGGGCCGCGATGGGCCGCGCGGGGAACGGTGGATGCAGCCCGCGACGCTGATCTTCCACGTCGAAGGCGTGGACTGGGACGCGCTGACCCGCGTGATCATGGACCGGCGCGGGGCCGACGCGGCACACTGGGGCGTCAACGGCAAGGCGGCCTGGGGGTTCTGGGAGGAAATGCGGAGCTACCGGCCCTCACAACCCGACGCCGGCGTGCTGGGGTTGAACATGGCCCTGCAGCACGACGGTTCGATCCTCATCAACACCCTGCAGATTTTCGGCGTCGATGGGACCAGCCAGGCTTCGCTCGATCAGGGCATGGCCAAAGCCCAGCGAGAACTGCCGCGGCTGATCGGCTTCCTGCGGGAAACGATTCCAGGATATGCGAACGTCCGGCTGATCGACAGCGCCCCCGCGCTCTACGTGCGGGAAACCCGGCACGTCGATGGGTTCTACACGATGACCGTGCGCGACATCCTGCTGCGCCGGCAGTTTGCCGATCGCGTCGCGGTCGCGTCGTACCCCATCGACATCCATCCCTACCGCCCGGACTGGACCAACCCGTATGCGTCGGTGCGCCACGTCTACACGATTCCGTTCCGCGCGCTGGTTCCCAAGGGCATCGGCGGCCTGCTCGTGGCGTCGCGGGCATTCTCGGCGACGTCGGAAGCCGCCGGATCGGCGCGGGTGATTCCGACGACGATGGCGTTGGGGCATGCGGCCGGCATCGCCGCGGCGATCTGTGCCAAGGAGGGCTGTCTGCCCGAGACGATTGTCCGATCGGCGAGCTTGATGCGCCGGCTGCAGCAGATCCTGATCGCGCAGGGCGCGTACCTGGGACCGGGGCCGACGCCTTAACTGACAGGGACGGCCAACAGGCCTTCGCCGCGGAGTTTCTCGAGGATCTGCTGCATCTTGGCGAAGTCGCGGAAGCCGGTGGAAAACTCCTCCGACGTCTTGTACCCGATCTCCACGTACTTGTTCAGCGTCACGAAGAAGGCGTACTGGATCGTGTTGGCCATGCTGTCGGGCGCGTCGCGGTTCTTGTCGAGGTGCAGGTCGATCACGTCGATCCGCGGCAGGTGGTCGGGGTCGCCGCGGCCGGATTTGGCTTCCGTCCGCAGCAGTTCTTCCAGGTTCTTCGTCGATACCCAGTCTTTCGAGAGCACCATGGCGACGTCGAGGTCGTACTCGAGATCGCCGCTGCCGACGCAGTGGTGCATGGTGGGGCGGGCGAACTCCGACATTTCATCCGACGGCTTCTCATCGAGCCGGCAGCCTTCTTTGTCCAGCGGCGAGATGGCGAACACCGGGCTGTTGAGTTCCAGGCTGAGGTCCGCCAGCTTCGCCGAGATGAGATCGGTGCGGGCCTTGGTGTCGTGGATCTCTTCGTCCAGCGGCACCCGCTGCAGGTAGTCGATGAAGAGGACGCACTCATCGGTCTGGTAGGTGTGCATGAGGTTGTGGGCCCGCGCCTTGATGTGCTCCACGGTGTCGCGGCGTCCGGCCTCGAGCACGAACAGCGTGTGCAGCCGTGATTCCATCTCCTCCCAGACGTCCTTCACACGCTGCCGGATGTGGGGGTCGCGGGCTTCCTCGGACAGCAGCACGGCGGGGTTGACCAGCACCTCCCGCGCCAGCAGCCGCGCCAGCAGGATGCGGCTGGTCTGCTCCCACGAGTAGTACAGGACGGGAACCCCGTGCTTGGCCGCGATTCCGGCGGCGAGCTCCAGGCCGAAGTTCGTCTTTCCGCGCCGCGGCGCGCCGGCGAGCCCGTAGTAGAATCCGGGGCGAAATCCGCCGAGCGCCTCGTTGAGCCGTTCGAACGGCAGCGTGTACCCGCGCGCCGTGCCGGACTGGCCGTCGACGATCTCGCGCGCGATCTTGCCGCCGAGATCGCTGGCCGGCAGGGTCGACCGCGCTGCGCGCTGCTGCTGGATCTGCAGCAGCGGCGGAATCACCGAACCCACGAACTCCACGATGTCGACGCCGCTGGACCGGTCTTCTTCCAGGTAACCGGAGATCCGGGCGTTCAGTTCGACCAGCTGCAGGCGCGCGGAACGCGCTTTGAGGATGTCCACGTACGCCAGCACCTGCGCGGCATCCGGCTCGGCCGTGGTGACCACGGCCTCGAAGAATTTTCGCAGTTCGGGCGACAGCAGGCCCCGCTCGACGAGCAGCGCGCGGACGGTGAGCGGCTCCAGCGGCATGTCTTTGTTTGCGTAGACTTCGGCGAGCGTGGTGGCGAGGGTCCGGCCGAGCGCATGAGGCATCAGGTCGGGACGGAATCCCGCCTCCAGGGCGCGTCCCAACAGGTACCGATCGCGGATGAACCCGCTGATCAGCGCTTTCTCGATCGCCGCCGCTTCTTCCACGGGTGCCTCGTCCACCGTACCCCTCCTTATCTCATGCCACTCTCCCAGGGCCGATAGACGGCCCGCCTCACAGCCGGCGGCACGGCCGGGCAAACACGCATTCGCGATCGCGACGTCGGCTCCTCGGCCCCGGGCGCGTGTTTTCCATCCTTGCTATAATTGGGGGGCCGCGCGCCCGTAGCTCAGCGGATAGAGCGTCGGCCTCCGGAGCCGAAAGTCAGGGGTTCAAATCCCTTCGGGCGCGCCATTCATTCGGTATGTTCTAGCAAAGTGACCTCGACATCGTGCCCAGACCAAAGAAGAAGCGCCGTACGAAGGGCAAGTACTGGTCACGACGGGTGACCGCAACGAGCAACGCGCTCGATCTCGAGCAGGGCGTCTTCTCGAAGGACAGCGCCCGCGCCATTGCCCGCTCGCTCAAGCGCTCGGCGGACCGGAGCCGCCGCCGCAAGAGCGGCTCGTTCCGCTCGGCGATGTCCATGCTGAACTTCTACATCAACCGCGCCGGACGGGCGCTGCCTGAGTCGCGCCGGGCGAAACTGGAGGCAGCAAAGGACGAACTGCGGGACCTCTACGGGAAGGAACCACAGAGGCGGAGCACGCGCCGCGCGACCTCGAAGTAGATGATCAACCCGGTGCCGCGACCAGCGTCGTGATCAGCACATCCGTACCGGGTAAGACATCGTCCTAATTTTTGTACCCGGTACCACGGTAACAACAGCAGGGTAATCCCACCCTGCCAAGAACATCGCAGCCGTTGCCGCCCGGACGTTCATCTACTTATCTTGCCGGGCGACGGGGGTGATGAGCGATGGCTCCTCGGGTGCAGACGGCAGGCACCGCCGGAATCATTGCAGGCATCGCGCTTGCAGTCGGGTTCGTCCTGTTCGCCACCAGCGGACTGACGCCCGATATCCTGACCGATCCCGCCAAAGGTCTGGCCTACGTCGGCAGCAACGGCGGCCGGCTGCGGCTGATGATGGCGTTCTTCCTCCTCGGCACCGGTTTCGCGACGGTCTTCCTGGCCGGTCTGGCCGGAAAACTGCACGAGCGGACGCCGACGCGGGCGTCTGCGACGCTGTACCTGGGCATCGTCGGGATTGCCGGGCATGGTCTCGGCGCGCTGATCTTCTGGTCGGCGCTGCCGGCGCTGGCCATGTACGCGGCGAACGATCAGGTCGCGGCCCAGCACGCCTGGGTGTCGGTCATGGCCATGGATGGCGCCGCAGACGGTGTCGGAACCCTGTTCGTGGCCCTGTCCACCCTGCTGGCCGCGTGGGCGATCATCGCCGAGAAAGCGCTCAGTGCCACTCTGGGCTGGTTCGGTGCGCTGACCGGGATCGTCGGTCTGCTGGCGTTCTTGATCACCGGAAATGAGGCCCTGTTCGCGGCGGGGGTCGTCCTGCCGGCGATCTGGTTGATCTGGGCGGGGAGTACCCTGCGCCGGGCGATGTAGTCAGTCCGACCAGTTCGTCTTCAGCAGCACATCAGTGACCCGGAGCGAGACCAGCGCCGCGCCGGGGATACCCAGCGTAACGATGATCCGGCCGTTTCCCGGCACGCTGAGGGTGAGTGTCTGCAGCGTGGCCACCTTGCGGCCGGGAATCAGCAGCGTGGCTTCAGCGGTGATCTGCGCGACGGGAAGCGCACCGCTGCGGTCGCTGACGATCAGCCAGATGCCCAGCAGGTCGCCATCCACGTGGACCATCGAGAGGATGAGCGACCGGTAGAGCGCGAGATCGACGCCGCGGCGGACGCGCGCGATCGCCGCAAACGGCGGCCGCGCGTAGGCGATCTGCACGGTGTAGTCCCGGATCAGCCGGTCGCCGACGGGCAGGCTGATGCTGAATCGCTCTGCCCCGCCGCTGGGAAGCTGCCACGGGATGCCGTCGCTTCCGGCCGCAATTTCTGTGCCCCCGGCAGAGAACCCCGAGGCATCAATGACCAGGCCCGCCACCGCCGGCCCGCGATTCAGCACGAGCCCCGAGATCACGAGCACGGTCCCTTCGAGCGTATGACCCACACTCGACAACGCGATCGCGGCTCCGGACGCAGGGGCGCCCGCCAGCGCGGGACACGAAGCCACGAACACGGCGAGGACGCAGCCCGCGCAAAGGAGGTTTCGGCGGGCAGTGGAAGTACGAGGCGATTTGAACAAACTCCGCAACACGGTCTCGCTCATAGGCTATGTGGTCGAGGCGCTGCTGCTGGACCGCCTATCCGGCGATCCTCAGCGCGTCCGCCGCATCCAGGAACGCCGGCTGCGCCGGATCGTCACCCACGCCTACCACCGTGTCCCATTCTATCGCCGTTGGTTCGACGATGCGGGGGTGCGGCCCGAGCAGATCGACAGGCTCGACGACCTGGCCCGGCTGCCCATCCTGACGAAAAAGGTGATGCGGGAAGTTCCCCCCGATGACCTGTTCGACAGCCAGGCCCGCCGCGAGGACTGCTTCCTCACCGAGACCTCCGGATCGACGGGCCAGCCGACGAGGATCTACAAAGACATCAACGCCATCTTCTCGGTCGCCGGCTGGGGATCCCCGATGATGGTCACCCGCTGGCTCGGGCTCCGGGGATGGCGGATGATGACGCTGCTGGTGCGCGATGAGCACAGCATCGAGCGAGCGATGATGCGCGCGCTGCCCCGGTTCTTGCTGCGGATCGAGGAGGGCGACGCCCTCGTCGACCCCGCCGATCAGATTGCCCACCTCGAGGCCTTCCGCCCCGATCTGGTGATCAGTTATCCGAGCACCCTGCGCAACCTCGCATTGTACGCGCGCGACCGGGGTCTCACCCCGTACCAGCCGCAGGCCATCATCTGGTCGGCCGAAGTCCTCGATGCCCCGAGCCGCACGCTCATCCAGAGTGTGTTTCGGTCTGAACTCTTTGCCGCGTATGGGTCGACCGAAGCAGGGCTCATTGGGATGGAGTGCGCCCATCACCGCGGGATCCATGTCATCTCGACGCGCACCATCGCCGAAGTGCTCCGCGCAGGCGCCCCCGCGCCCCCAGGCGAACCGGGAGACGTCGTCGTCACAGATCTGACGAACTTCGCCTCGCCGATCATCCGGTATGCCGGCCTGGGTGACGCCGCGCGCTGGAGCGCCGCGCGCTGTCCGTGCGGGCGCGCGCTCCCCCTGCTTGCCATGATCGAGGGCCGCCGTGTGGACTCGTTCGTCCTGCCCGACGGCCGGATCATCCATCCGTACACGCTGACGCTGGCGATGCAGAACATCCCCGGCATCCTGCAATATCAGCTGGTTCAGGAGGAGCCCGATCATGTGCGCGTGCTGCTGGCGCGCATCGCCACCGACGGTCAGGGCGCCGCCGCGGGCATCACCGGCGCCCTCAAAGACATCCTCGGCCCGGAAGTCTCGATCGACGTTACGACGGTCTCCAGCATCCCCCTCGCCCCGGGGGAACGAACACCGCGGGTCGTGCGCAGCCTGGTCCAGCACTGACGCGATGGTTGGTCTGCTCCACCCCGAGGTCGAGGCGGCGCCGCCCGGCGACCTGCGTGCGCTGCAGGACCGACAACTCGCAGACGGCCTGATCGGCCTCGCCGCGCGGTCCGCGCTGTATCGCGCGCGCTGGCGCGATGCCGGGGTCACCGCCAGCGCCGTCCGCAGCTACGAAGATCTCCGACACCTCCCTTACATCCGCGGGGATGATCTCCGTGCGGGCTGGCAGTCGTTCCCGCAGGACATGCTGTGCGATCCGGATGTGCGCGCGTGGTTTGCCACGTCGGGCACCACCGGAGCGCCGAAGTGGACGCCGTACGGTCCAACCGAGCTGGCGCTGCTGGACGACATCGCCCGCCGCGCGTACCACATCCTCGTGGAACGGCCGGGCAGCTTCCGCTGCGCCATCTTCGCCACGCCGGCCCCATTTGTCAGCGACATCGGCGCGTTTGCACTGCTGGCCTCGCACGTCGCAGCCCGGCTGCCCGTGGAGTACTTGATCACCTCGCCGACCGAAGCGGAGATCGTCCTGCGGTTCCTACGCACCAGGAAACCGACCGCCGTCGTCGGGTTTCCCAGCATCCTTCTGCGCATCGCCGAGGGGATCGCCGAGGAAGCGCCGGCGCAGGCCCGGGCCGCCTGGAGGCTGCAGCCGTCGGCCGCCGCGCTGGCGGGCGTGGTGGCGACCCGCATCATGCGGATCCAGCCGCGGCATCTGTTCCGGCCCGACGTGGGGCTGTTCGGAGGCGAGCCGCTGGCGCCGTACCGGCAGCCGCTTCGGGACGCCTGGGGGCTGGCGGCGTACGAACTGTATGCGATGACCGAGTATCCGTGCTTCCACCTGGAGTGCCGCGAGCAGGCCGGGATCCACATCTGGGCCGACAAGTGCATCCCCGAGATCATCCCCCTCGATCAGCTGGAGCGCGAGGATGCCGATGCGGCCGACGTGCCGGAAGCGATGCACCTGTTCGATGCGGCGCCGGGACTGCGGGGGGAATTCGTGTTCACCAGTTTCGGCCGGGCGCTGCCGCTGGTGCGCTACCGCACCGGCGATGTGATCGAGGTCGTGGAGACCAGGCGCTGCGGGTGCGGCCGCACCCATCCACGCATCCGGGTGCGGGGGAGGCGGGACGACCTGGTGAACCTGGGGCTGATCCGGTTCTCAACCGCCGAGCTCGACCAGCGGTTGGGAGCGCTGCCTGGGATCGCGTCGTGGCAGCTGCGCATCGTCCGCCGCGGCTACAAGCCGCAGCCGGTGCTCTACCTCGTGCCGGCGTCACCCGCCCGACCGGAGCTCGCAGCAGACGCCGCGCGGGCGCTGGAGGGCATCGACATCTTGAAAGTGGGAATCGACAACGGGCTGGTGCTGTCCCCGGACGTCCGGATCGTCTCCGACATCCAGGAAGTGCTGACCTGGAGCGGCAAGCGCAGGCGCGTGATCCAGGAGGCGCCGGAGTGAACGTCGAGTGGGCGCGTCTGGCCCGCCTCTCGCTCTACCGCGCGGCGTGGGGCGGCCGCGCGCCCCGTGCACTCGAAGACGCCCCGCCGCTGACGGTCTGGCAGTGGCGGCGGCACGTCCACACGGATCCGGCTCGCTCACTGCTCGGCCACCCCGCACTGTGGGCGTTGTTTGCGATACCCGACGACGACCCGATCTGGGTTCCCTTCGGACCTGACGACATCGCCGCGGGCGCCGCATACGCGCGCGGAATGCTCGCCTCAGCAGGAGTGCTGCCCGGTGATCCTGTGCTTGCCGTGGCACCTCCGGCACCGTGGGCGGGCAACACGCTGCCGTATCTGTTCTCGTCAACAGACCTGCTCGTGCCGGCACAAACCCACCCGGCGGCGGAAGTGTTTCCGGTGTCGGTCGTCACGGTCGGGTACAAGACCGATCTCTCGGCCTTTCCGCTGTCCAGATCGCCGGCCGTTGTATGCGGATCGGCCGACGAGATCGATCAACTCCTCCGGCGCGCCCAACTCACGGGCACCACGCCGCCGCGCTTCCGCCTGGCGCTGCTGGTCGGCGGGGAGTCGATTGACGCGCGGGGTGAAGACCTAGCCGAGTCCGTCGCGCAGCTGCTGTACCTGCCCGGGCTCTTCGCGCCGCTTGGCGGGCGGAGCGGTGAGGCGGGTGTGTGGCTGCCGGCGGAGATGCTGACGGCGGAAATGGTGCCCGATGACGAGTGGGGACGCGGCGTGCAGGATCTTTCGCGCATCCCGCGCATGCAGGCGCTTCCGACGGCGATCCATGAGGCCGGGGAGCTGGTGGTCACCGTGCCCAACACGGTTCTGCCACTGATCCGGCTGCGCACGGGGCTGCGGGTTCGGGTCGAGGCCGTCACGCCCGCCGGAGCGCGGATCAGTCTCCTCACCCGCCGGAGCACGCGGCCCATCGCAGAACGCGCCTCGGCGTTCACGCCCGCGACCCGCAGGTAGCGGCTGAGACGCCGACGAATCTCACCGCCATGACCGACCCGTCATCGTACGTGAGCGAACTCCGCAAGGTCCCGATCTTCGCCGACCTGCCGCCGCGGGATCTGGAGTCTATTGCCAAGTCGTTGAAAGAACGCACCTACGAGAAGGGCGCGGTCATCCTCAAGCAGGGGGATCCCGGCGTCGGCTTCTTCCTGATCGCCGAAGGCCGGGTGGAAGTGGCCCACAACGGGCACACCATCCGCGACATGGGGCCGGGGGAGTTCTTCGGTGAGATGGCTCTGCTGGTGGAACGCGAACGCACGGCCACCGTGACTGCGAAGGAACGGACCCGCTGTCTGCAGATCGTGCGCTGGGATTTCCGCGCGCTGCTGAAGGACAACCCCGAACTGGCCGTCAAGCTTCTCGAGATTGTGGCCCACCGATTGAGTGAGCATCCGCTGAAGCACGGCACGGACTGAACAGATCTCTGTTCACCTGCCCGGTTGACCAGACCCAACTTGTTCGCACTCAAACCCCGAACGGCCTGATCTGGCTCTGCCCAACCTGCGGCGGCCGCGCCGTCGGCGTGGGCGTGCTGCGCAAGACCGTGATCGGCCCGCCGATCACCCGGATCTGGCTGGCCGCCCGGGAGCATGCCGGACACGCCGGCCGGCCCTGCCCCGTGTGCGGGCGTCCGATGGAGGAAGTGCCCGGTTCAGCCGGCAGCCCCGCACTGGACGTCTGTACCTCCTGTTACCTGGTCTGGTTTGACGGAAAAGAGTACGAATTGCTGCCGGCGCTTCCCCCGCCTGCGCCCGCGCCTGAGGTGCCGCAGAGGGCCCGAGAGATCCTGGCGCTGGAACAGGTGCGCGAACTCCGGGAACAGGCCCAGCAGCAGTGGGGCGCTGCGGAGCCCGACGAGTGGTGGAAGTACGTCCCCGGGTTGCTCGGCATGCCGGTGGAGTACGGCGAGCAGGCGGTGCGCATCACGCCGTGGGCGACGTGGACCATCGCCGGACTGATCGCGGCAATCAGCATCTGGGGTCTGACGAATCTCGAGCGCGCGATT
>JBIOXT010000057.1:0-11180 GCA_044869795.1 bacterium
CGTCCCGCGAACGCGCTCACCAGCATCAGCAGTGTCGTCTTCGGCAGATGAAAATTGGTCACCAATGCGTCGGTCGACCGGTAGGTGAACCCCGGGTAGATGAACACGGTGCTCCAGCCGGCGCCAGGGAAAACGGTTCCGTCCGCCTCCGCAACGGTCTCCAGCGTTCTCACCGCCGAGGTCCCCACGGCGACGACGCGGCCTCCCCGACCCCGCGCACCGTTGATGAGGCCGGCGGCGGCGGGGGGTACCTCGAACCACTCCGCATCCATCCGGTGCGTGGTGATGTCCGCGGCCGTCACCGGGCGGAATGTGCCGAGGCCGATGTGCATGGTGATCCTGGCGATCACGATCCCCAACGCCATGATCCGTTCAAGCAGACGATCCGTAAAGTGCAGGCCTGCGGTGGGCGCCGCCACCGCGCCGGAGCGGGCAGCATACACCGTTTGATAGTCGTTGGGACGTTGCAGGGCGGCGTGGATGTATGGGGGAAGCGGGACTTCCCCGAATCGCTCCAGCAGATCCGACACCCTCATCGCGCTGTGCAGGCGGACAATCCGACCTCCGTCGGTGCGCTCGTCGACGATCTCCGCGCTGACCTCCGGGCCGATCTGCAGCACGGTTCCCCGCATCACGCTGCGGGCGGGCCGGACCAGCGCTTCCCAGGTCAGAGTCTCAGACGCGGAACCCTCCGGCGCATCCGTCGCCGGTCTGAGCAATAAGATCTCCACAGTTCCACCGGTCCGCTTCCGGCCGCGCAGGCGGGCGGGAATGACCTTCGTGTCATTGATCACGACGACATCGTGCGGACGGAGAAAAGCCGGAAGGTCGGAGAACAGCCGGTGCTCCATCCGGCCCGATGCGCGGTCGACCACCAGCAACCTGGCTGCGTCGCGAGGGTGCGCGGGGTGCTGGGCGATCAGTTCCGGAGGGAGCGCGTAGTCGAAGTCGGAGAGACGCATTCGGTCTCAGCGCGTCTCCACGACGACACCCGTGTAGTAGTAGCGCAGGATCTCGAGGTAGGAGCGTCCGAGCATGGCCTGTCCACGCGCCCCCCACTGGCTCATCCCGACGCCGTGGCCGTTGCCGCGTCCTGAGAACTCGACGATGGGGGGATCGCCGGCGATGGTCCGCACGGTGAAGAGCGTGCTCTTCATCCGTTCGGCGCCGACGATCGTGCGCAGGTCCGTGCCCTTGACGTCGACGGGTCCTGCCGAGGTTGTCACGCGCAGGGTCATCACCCGCCCGGACGGGGTCACCTCGCCCACGTCGACCCCGGTCATGCTGCCGCCGATGCGCCCGGCGCGCCGGAGGAGCTCCTCCAGCGCCGGGACGTCCAGCCGCACCGTCCAGGCCGTGCTGACCGTGTACGGATCGGGAACACCGCGCAGGTAGGGATAGCGCCCTCCCCACACGAACTCGCTGCTCTCGGTGTGGCCGCCGGAGTCGGAGTGGAACGCGCTGAAGATGGGCCGGCCCCCGGCGACCATCACCAGACCCCTCGTCTCATCGACGGCGGCGGTCGCCCGCGGGTCCTCGGCAATGACCCCGGCGTAGACCTGCGTATCCGTCGTCGCCCGCACGTCATAGCCCTCGGCCGCGTAGCGATTCAAGCTGTACAGCGCAAGCGTCCGCGCAGCCACGGCCTGGGCTTTGAGGGACTCGGGCGGCCAGCGCGGATCCACCTCAACCTTCAGCACGCCGTAGAGGTACTCTTCCAGATCCACTTCGTTGATCACGGTCAGCCGCCCGTTCGGCGCGCGGCGCAGTTCGATCAGACCGCGGTATGGCCGGATGCCGACCAACAGCCGGGCACCGCCCGTCGGCAGCAGACGCACAACCGGATCGAGACGGCCGCCGCTGCTGACCTCGATGCCGCCGGCCGCGGGCGTGAACTCGTACGCGCCCGGGGCCAACGCGCTGCGGAGCGACCCGCTGGCGACCTCGATGGGACGATCGCTCGTAATCGGCACACGGTCCTGGTCGCGGAGGATGCCGACGCGGATGGTGACAGGCGCCTGCGCGCCGGCGGGCCAGGCTGCGGCGAGGATCAAGATCCACAGAGCGGAGAGGAGCCCGAACCGCCTCATCGACGAGCCAGGACACCGAGCAGCACCGTCAGCACGATGCTGAGCACGATGCTGGAGACGATCGGGATGTAAATGGTGACGGCATCGCGGCGGAGCACGATATCCCCCGGTATCCGCGGAATGCGCGCTCCAAATGCCGCCAGAGCGCCGATCACGACGAGGACCAGCCCGGTGATCATGAGCATTCGGCCGATCGGCGCCATCTCACTCATGCCCAGTTCTCGCCGTACGCCGCTCGCCGTTCGCCGTTCGCATCTCTAGAACAGATTGCTCTGCCCGCGGTTGTTGCGCGGCGCCGGCGTCAGCGCCAGATGGTCATAGGCCGCCTCGGTGATTTTCCGGCCGCCCGGGGTCCGCGCGAGGAATCCGATCTTCAAGAGATACGGCTCGACAACTTCCTCAAGCGTCTGCGGTTCCTCGTTCAGCGTCGCCGCCACCGCCTCGATGCCCACCGGGCCGCCGGCGTAGACGAGGGCGATCGCCCGCAGCAGTTCCCGATCGAGCGCATCGAGCCCGCGGGGATCGACGCCCTCGAACTCCAAGGCGTCTGCGGCGACCGCCGCGGTAATCGTGCCATCCGCCCGCACCTGCGCGTAATCCCGCACCCGCCGCAGCAGCCGGTTGGCGATGCGCGGCGTGCCGCGGGCGCGCGTGGCAATCGCCAGGGCGCCTTCGCCCGTGATCGGGATGCCCAGGATTCGGGCCGACCGCTGCGCGACCAGGATCAGGTCGTCGACGGAAAAGAAGTCGAGGTGGTGAAAAATGCCGAACCGCTCGCGCAGCGGAGACGACAGCAGTCCCGCCCGGGTCGTGGCGCCGACGAGGGTAAACGGTTTGAGCTGGTAGCGGAGGGTCCGGGCGTGGGCCCCCTTTTCGATCACGAAGTTGACACAGAAGTCCTCCATCGCCGGATAGAGGAGCTCTTCGATGGGCCGCGAGAGCCGGTGGATCTCATCGATGAACAGGACGTCGTGCTGCTGCAGGTTGGTGAGAATGCCCATCAGATCGCCGCCGCGTTCGAGGGCCGGACCGGACGTCGTGACGATGTGCGCATCCATCTCATGGGCCACGACGTTGGCCAGGGTGGTCTTGCCCAGACCCGGGGGTCCGTGCAGCAGGATGTGATCGAGCGCCTCGGTCCGCTCCTTTGCCGCCTGGATGCTGATCCGCAGTCCTTCGATGACCTTGCTCTGGCCGATGCATTCGTCCAGGGTCTGCGGCCGAAGGCTCTTGATGAACTGCTCCTCGACCAGATCCGGAGCGCGTGCCTCGTGCCTCGTCCCTCGTCCCTCGTTGGGCATCATGATTACCCGTTCCCTCGTTCCCGCGTTCCCACGCTCCCGCTCTCTGCTCGGTAGACTTCCTGAAATAGCTCTTCCGCCGTCGCCATCCCGGGGCGCCGGCGCATCGCCTCATCGACCATGCGGCGCGCTTCGACGGTGCGGTGGCCGAGCTGTTTCGTCAGCACCTCGAGGACCTCGGCTGAGAAGTCTTCCGGCTCCGGCGGCGGCGCCGCCGTCTCGCGCAGGAGCGCATACTTCCCCATCTTCCCGTGCAGGGTGGCGACGACTTTCTCGGCCGTCCGCTCGCCGATCCCCGGCAGGCGCCGGAGGAACTGGACGTCTTTGCGCTCGATGGCATCGGCGATCTCATGGATGGGGCGCACGATCGCTTTCATCGCCTTGGTCGGCCCGAGCCCGTCGACGGTGATGAAGCGCTCGAAGAATTCCTGCTCGACCTGGTGCACAAACCCGATCAGCAGGGGCCGGGGCTGGTTCTGCGTGGCGTGGAACGAGATGTAGAGTTCCACGATCGGCTGCTCGCCGTCCTTCGCGTGCGGCAGGGCGCGCGCCACCACCGCGGGCAGGTGGACCTCGTAGCCCACGCCGCCCGTCTCGACGACGATCATCTCGTCGGTTCGCCGCAGCACCGGACCGCGCAGGTAGGCGATCATCCCGGCCCTTCACCCAGTGACGGCTTCCACGCGGCCGCCGCCTCGCCCGGACGGGGTACCTGCACATCGTGGAGGGGGCGCAGCGGACAGCCGGCGCGGGACAGCGCCGTCAGCGCCATGGCCAACGCGTCCGCGGCGTGGCCATCGACCGTCTCGGCGGCGCCCAGGAGACGGAGCACCGCGGCCTGCATCTGCGGTTTGGTCGCCGCGCCAAATCCTGTCATCGCCTGCTTGACCGCCGCCGGCGGCAGGGCCAGCACATCGATCCGCTGCTGTGCCGCCGCGAGGCACACCACGCCGCGCACATGGCCCATCAGGATCGCGGTGCGCGGGAACCGCTGCGCGGCATAGAGGTCCTCGACCGCCAGCAATTCGGGTGCAAACGTGGTCACGAGGGACGACAGGCGCTGGAAGATGGCGAGGAGGCGAGTACCCAACGGGGCGCCGTCGTCGGTCCGCAGGACGCCGCACTCGATGAGGCGGATCCCGGAAGGCGATCCCGCCACCACGCCGTACCCGGTCGCCCGCAGTCCAGGATCTACCCCGACGACAACCATGTTCGACCTCATCTGCGACGTAGAGTGCGTCCGGTGGTCCGACGTCGGTCAGCCTACTCCCTGCAACACCTCGTCGGGAACATCGAAGTTTGCGTACGCCTGCTGTACGTCGTCGTGATCTTCCAGCGCCTCGACCAGCCGCAGGACCTGCTGGGCGGGCTTGCCCTCAAGGCGCACCGTCGTCTTGGGCACCATCGTGATGTCCGCGGCGGCCGATGGGATCCCGGCGGCGTCCAGGGCGCGTTTGACCGCGAAGAACCGTTCCGGTGAGGTCACGATCTCGAAGGTGTCGTCGGCCGTGCGCACGTCGTCGGCTCCGGCGTCAAGCGCCACCTCGAGCAGCGCGTCCTCCGCGGCCTTGGCCTTCTCCACGCTGATCAGCCCCTGCCGGTCGAACATCCAGGCCACGGACCCGGATTCACCCAGTGCCCCGCCGTGCTTGCTGAACAGGTTGCGGATCTCACCGGCGGTGCGGTTCCGGTTGTCGGTGAGGACTTCCACCAGCACCGCGACGCCGCCGGGCGCATACCCTTCGTAGGTGATCGACTCGTAGGACGCCCCTTCGACGTCACCGGTGCCCCGCTGGATGGCGCGCTGGATATTGTCGTTGGGCAGGCCGCCCTCTTTGGCGCGGTCGATCGCGCTGCGCAGTCTGGGGTTGCCGTCGGGATTCCCGCCGCCGTCTTTCGCGGCCACCATGATCTCCCGGGCCAGCTTGCTGAACAGCTTGCCCCGCACCTTGTCCATCTTTTCTTTCTTGATGCGGATGTTATGCCACTTGGAGTGACCCGACACTACTGGAACCCCCTGAATATTCTACTACGGCCCGCAACGTCTGATCTTTCCAACTTCCAACCCTCGACTTCCAACTGGCCCTATTGCTCCGTCACCGCCAGGGTCGTCGAGGACTTTCCCCCGCCCGGCGCGGTCACGGTAATCGTGATCACGTACCGCACACCGCTGACGCGCAGGGTGGGACGGAAGAGGTAGCTGAACCGGCCATCCGCGGTGACCGGCAGGTAGGTTTCAGCGACCTTCACCTTCAAGAAGCCGCCCTCGGCGAGGATCGACAGGCTGACCGTCGCCTCCGGAACGGTCACCCCTTCGATCGGGAACGGCGTGACCAGGGTCTGACCGGCCAGCGGAGACGTCACCGACAGCGGGACGGCGCCCAGCGCGGTGCCGCTGTCGGTCTCGGCGGGGAGCGGGGGCTCATAGTACTGTGTCGGCTCAGTCCCGCGGATGAAGACCTCCCGCCGCGGATTGGGGCAGCCGGCGCCGGCCAGCTGTCCGGACGTCCCGCACACCGACACGACGATGATCCCGTCGGGGCGTCTCCAATCCTCGGACGGTGCCGGTCGCGTGGCGACTTTCATGAACGCCGCCCAAATGCGCGCGGGGACCATGCCGCCGACCACACGCCGCATCGGCGCGTTGTCGTCGTTGCCGACCCACACGGCCGTCGTCAGGAACGGCGTGTATCCAATGAACCAGGCGTTCCGGTAATCGTCGGTGGTGCCGGTCTTGCCCGCGGCGGGGCGCCCGATCTCGGCCGCGCGGCCGGTCCCCCGTGCAATCACGCCTTTGAGCAGATCGGTCATCAGGTACGCCACTTCCTCGCTCAAGACGAGCTCGCGCTGCGGCGGGTGGTCTTCCAGGACCTGTCCGGACCGGTCGAGGATCTTTGCGATCGCCACCGGCTGCGCGTGCACACCCATGGTGGCCAGCGTGCCGTAGGCGGACGCCATTTCCAGCGGCGTGACGTCCGACGTCCCCAGGGCGAGCGAGAGGTTGGGCTGCAGCGGGCTGGTGATACCCATGCGCTTGGCCACCTCGATCACCCGCGTCGGTCCGATCTCGGCCAGCGTCTTCACCGCGGGGATGTTGATAGAGTGTTCGATCGCGTACCGCAGGGTGACCGGACCGCGGAACCGGCCGTCGTAGTTGCGCGGTTTCCAGATCCGGAACCCAGGGATGTCGAAGGAGATCGGTCCGTCGACAATGATCTTCGCCGGCGTCATGCCGCCGGCCACTGCGGCGGTGTAGATGAACGGCTTGAACGCCGACCCGGGCTGCCGGCGCGCCTGCCAGGCGCGATTGAACTGGCTCTGCTTGAACTCGTACCCGCCGATCATCGCCCGGATGTATCCGGTGCGCGGGTCGATCGCGACCAGCGCGCCCTGCGACACCCGCAGCGCGTCGGCGCGCGCGGCGTCGATGCCGGCGCGCACCGCCCGCTCGCCGGCGATCTGCAGCGGCACGTCCAGCGTCGTGTAGATCTGCAGCCCGCCCTTGTAGACGAGATCTTCACCGTACCGGTCGAGCAGGTACGGCAGGATGTAGGAGATGAAGTACGGTGCGCGCACGCCGAACAGGCCGGCGTTGCTCTCCTTGGCCAGGTTGATCTTTTGGGCCGCCGCCTTCTTGGCAACGGCGTCGCGGATGTACCCGAGCTCGACCATCCGCGAGAGCACGATGCCCTGGCGCGCTTTCGCCCCGGGGAGGTTCTGGAACGGGCTGAGCACCGAAGGGGCTTTGATCAACCCGGCCAGCATGGCGCTCTCGGCAAGGTTGAGATCTTTAGCACGCTTGCCGAGGTACACGCGCGAGGCCATTTCGATGCCGTATGCGCCCTGGCCGAAGTAGACCTGGTTGAGGTATCGCTCGAGGATCTCCGCTTTGGTGAGATGCCGCTCGATTTCCAGCGCCAGGATCGCCTCGGCCAGCTTGCGGGCGACGGTGCGCTCCTGGGTCAGGAAGAGGGTCCGCGCGAGCTGCTGCGTGATCGTGCTGGCCCCTTCTTCCAACCGGCCGGCGCGGAAGTTCCGCCAGAGGGCGCGGACAATGGCGCGCGCGTCGACGCCGCGGTGCTGGTAGAAGCGGTCGTCCTCGACGGCCAGCACCGCGTGCTGCAGGACATCGGGAATCTGACTGAGGGGCACCGACGCGCGGTTCTCGCGGTAGAGGCTGGCGACGAGTTCGCCGTTGGCGGCATAGATCCGCGTGGCCTCGTCGGGAGGGTTATACAGCGCCGACACGTCGGGGAGCCGGCGCGAGAATGCGACCGCCATCCCGGCGAGCAGCCCGGCGCCGACGATGAGCATCGACAGCAGAACACCGAGGACCACCAGGACCCAGCGCAGCCACGGCGATGACCGCAGCGGCCGCCGGAACTGCCGGCCCGCGCCCGGCCGGCCGGGGGAGGGCCTCCGATCGGCCTGCTTGGGATACACGGTCGTCACTGCCTCACCACCCTGCCCCGTCCCGCAAGCAAAAGCCGGAGAGGATACTCCCCTCCGACTATCGCCGCGCCGCTTTCATACTAATATATCCAAATCGTCGCTTCATTATACTACGGAAATCGGCGACGCCGGTTCCGCGCGGCCTGCACGCTCGTTGCGCCGCGCTGCTGCGGTGCATCGTTTGGATGCGCCGGCAGATGGGGAAACCTATTAACGAGCCCGCGACGACAATCGCGGGTACCACACATACCGTGCAAGGCGCACAGTCCGCGCCGGCGACCTGAGCTCACCAAACTCCGTCGCCGCTGCGGATGAGAACCCGCGCGGCGGGCAACCGGCTCGACATCTTCATGGCCCTCTCCCGCTGTGCGGTTGGGAGAGGGTCAATGGTTTCTCAGAGGCTCTCGGTGGCGGTGGTCATTCCCGCCTACAACGAGGCCGAGCACATCACCGAGACGATCGATGCCGTCCGCCGGCAGACCCGACAGCCGGACCACATCATCGTCGTCGATGACTGCTCCTCCGATGGGACGGGCGATCTCGCGCGGGAGTTGGACGTCGAGGTCGTTCGCACCACCCGCAATCAAGGCTCCAAGAGCCAGGCGCTGAACTACGTCCTCCCGCGGATCGACGCCGACATCACCATCAACATCGACGCCGACACGGTTCTCGAACCCGACGCATTGGCGGCCCTGCTCGACGTCTTCGCCGAAGATCCTGAAGTCGTCCTCGCCTCCGGCTACACCGTCCCCAAAGGTACCGGGACGATGTGGGAGCGCGGCCGGCTGGTTGAGTATCTGTTCAACGTCGAGCTCTACCGCATGGCGCAGGACAGCGTCGGTGTGCCGGTCGTCTCCGCGGGCTGCTTCATGGCGTTCCGGACCAAGGCCGTGAAGCTCTACGGCGGGTTCAATCCGAACACCATGGCCGAAGACATGCACCTGACATGGGAAGTGCTGATCCGCGGAGGCAAGGTCCGGTTCGTGACCGGTGCGGTGTGCCGCTCGGCTGATCCGTCGACCTGGCCGGTGTACTTTCGCCAGATGAACCGGTGGTACCGCGGCTTCTTCCAGAACCTCAAGTTGTTCTGGCGGACGCTGCACCAGCGCCGGATGCTGGGTCTGTTCGTCTGGTCGTCGATGATCGACGGGCTGCTCTTCCCGGCGTCGCTGCTGTTCGGGCTGTACGCGCTCGCCGGCGGATTGCTGGGCCACCACATGAACTGGACGGTGTTTCTGCTGACAGGACTCGTGCTCGATCTCGCCCTCATTTCGGTCTACGCGCTGCGGGGGGCGGTGAGACTGGACTGTATGGGATTGACCGTGCGGTCGATCCCATACTTCTACGTCCTGCGTACCATCAACATCGCGTTGTGGTACCGGGCGTTGTTTCTGGAAATCGTCCGCGGCGAGCAGCTGCGGACGTGGGACAAAGGACACTGACGCTCGAGGAGGACATGCACATGGCAACACTTGGAGGAGTGCCGGGCGGTGCGTCCGCCCTGGTGGCGATCGGAGTCAAGGCCGGCAAGGCTATCTCGTCGGCCGTACTGCCGGCGATGCAACGCCTGCAGGCCCAGCAGTTGCCGTTCGGCGGATTGGAGAGCGTGATGTCGACGCTGATGACCGCCGGCCAGTGGATCGGGGCGGTGCTCGTCTCGGCCGGAATCGCGCTGGGTATCGCGCGGCGCACCCGGACACCCTGACGGACCGCACGACCGTGAGCGAGGTTGCACATCTATCACTGCGGCGATCCCGCGGGTTGCCGGTGGCGCTGATCCTCAGCGGGCTCCTGCTCGCGGCAGGACCGGTCACCGGCATCCGGCTGTGGGACGCATATCTCGCACGCCAGCGCGACGTTGAGGCGGCGCGCTGGCTGCGGGACCATCCCACGACCGCTCCTGCCTCCCGCCCGACGGTCATCGAACCGGGCGCGGACGGATACCTGCTCGAGATCCCGAAGATCGGTCTGCGGATCGTTGTGCGGACGCTCGAGCCGGACGTGTTCTCGGGACGGAACACCGCCCGGCTGCGCCGCTACGGCGTGGGACAGATCCCCTACTCGGCGAATCTGCGGAACGTTTCCCCCGGCGCCGTTGGGACGGCGGCGATTACCGGCCATCGCACGACGTCCGGCGCGCCGTTTCGGAACATCAACCAACTGGGGCCGGGTGACCGCCTCGTCATCCGTAAGGGCAATCTGGTTCAGATGTGGGAAGTGGTGTACTCCACGGCCGTGGTCCCAAGCCAGGTGGAGGCGATTAGGTCCTATCCGGGAGTCAGACGCCTCGTCATCTTGGCCTGCAATCCGCCGTTCAGCGCCAGGCAACGCCTGATCGTCTACGCCCGGCCCCTGCCGTAATCCGCCTGTCAGTCGGTAAAACTCTCGACGACGATAATCCCTTTGTCGCCGCCGTCGATGACGGCGATCCCAATGCGGTGGAACGCCTTCGAGAGGATGTTGGCACGGTGGGCGGAGCTGTTCATGAGCAGGCGGTGGGCCGTCGCGACGTCGGCCGCGTAGGCCAGGTTTTCGCCGAAGAGACGGGCACGCGCTCCGGCCGCGAGCGCCCGATCCAGCGGCGTCGAACCGTTTCGCGCCGTGTGCGACAGATAGCCGTACGTGAACATGTCGATCCCGTGCCCGCGGGCCGCGGCCGTCAACGGCGCGCTGAACGCAAGCGCTTCAAGCCCGAACCGCACGCGATCACGATTGACCAAGACCAGCAGTTGGGCTTCCAGATCGGCGCGCGCCGGGGCGGAGGAGACTTGGTACGGCAGGTGGAGAACGGTGGTCAGCGAGCTTGCCGCCGACGGAGAGGAAATCCCCAGCGATACGGTCAAGAGGATGACGAGCGCGCACGCGTAGACAGCGCTTCGCATAGCCGTCCTACCTCGCCAACGCCGTGACATGAAGAAAGCCGTGTCCTCCTTCGGCAGCCCGGCCGGCCGCTGCTGCGGCCCCGTGGGCTTTGCGCCCCCGCATCGCTGCGGGTTAGCCCTTTCGGTTAGACAGGCTTCAGGAAAGCTCCATCAAACTAGCAGGCCACCCCGTCCCCAGCAAGCGATCGCGTTGCACCGGTCATGCGACCTCGTTACTTAACTGAAACTCTACGGAGCTTCAACTTTGGGAACTTCTCGGGATCTCTTCTGGTGGAGACGAGCGGATTCGAACCCCCGACGTCGGTCGCCGCGACCCCCATGAGCCTATAGCTCGTGGGGCCCTCAGTGGAAGCCACTGTCGCGGCTCCCTCCTCAGGGGGACTATTCCCCCTGATCGCTCGCTCCGCTCGCCGCCCCCTTTACTGCTCGGGGGGAGTTTCACTCCCCCTCTCCCC
>JBIOXT010000058.1:0-3206 GCA_044869795.1 bacterium
ACTCCGGGTGCGCCATCACGTACTGATCGAGCGGATGGCTGGTGGCCACCAGGAACGCCGCGGCGAGTTCGCTGGTCCGGCCGGCGCGCCCCATCTGCTGCCAGGTGGAGGCGATCGTGCCGGGATAGCCGGCGAGAATCGCCGCGGAGAGCTGCCCGATGTCGATGCCCAGTTCCAGCGCGTTGGTGGCGGCGACGGCGCGTATGTTTCCCTCGCGCAGCCCGCGCTCGATCGCCCGGCGTTCCGACGGCAGGTAGCCGGCCCGGTAGCCCCGGACCGTCTCCGGATCGAGCCCGTGCTGCGTCGCGAGATGCTTCAAGTACGTCGTGAGCAGTTCTGCCGCCAGGCGGCTGCGTCCGAACGCGATCGTTGGGATCTGGTTGCGGATCAGCTCAGAGGCCAGGTCGCGGACTTCCATCAAGGTGTCGCGGCGGATGCCCAGCTCGCGGTTCACCACCGGCGGGTTGATAAATGCGATCACTTTCTCGCCGGCCGGCGCCCCGGAGCGATCGATGAGCGTCACCGGCCTGCCGACCAGGCGTTGGGCGTGTTCTTGTGGGTTGCCGATGGTGCCGCTCGTGCAGATGAACTGCGGATCGCTGCCGTAGAAGCGGCAGATCCGCGAGAGGCGGCGGATCACATTGGCCACGTGGCTCCCGAACACCCCGCGGTACTGGTGCAGCTCATCGATGACGACGTAGCGCAGGTTCTCGAACAGCCGCAGCCACTTGGTGTGGTGCGGCAGGATCGCCGTGTGCAGCATGTCGGGATTGGTGACGACGATGTGGCCGGCGGCCCGGATGGCGCGGCGGGCGGAGGCCGGTGTGTCGCCGTCGTAGGTAAAGGTTTTGACGTCGGCGTTGAGCGCGCGGACGAGTTGCTGGAGCTCGTCCACCTGATCGGCGGACAGCGCCTTGGTAGGGAAGAGGTACAGCGCGCGGGCGTTTGGTTCCGCAAGGATGCGATTGAGGACCGGCAGGTTGTAGCACAGCGTCTTGCCGCTCGCGGTTGGCGTCACGACCACGACGTGCTCGCCCACATGCGCCGCCTGAAACGCGTCGGCCTGGTGCGAGTACAACGACTCGATCCCGCGTTGATGAAGAGCGCGCACCAGATCTCGGTTGATGTCGTCGGGGAACGGTGTCGAGCTTGCAGGTTTTGCGGGAAGCGTCTTCCAGGTGGCGATGCGAGAGGCGAGTCGCGGGTCCGACTGAAGGCGGTCGAGAAACTGCAGCAGCGTCATGAGAGCCTCCCAGACCGAGTGCAATACGAACTAGTGTTCGCTATTCTAATGCCTGGTTCCTTGTTCCTTCTGGTGGAGGATGGCTTGAAAGGAGGAGGGGTCTGTCCCCTCCTCTTTTTACCAAAGAATGCTGGTTTGGGCTATTCGAGGGCAGCAAAGCCGCGATTGATACGGCATCTGAGAAATAAGGAAGGGGACAAAAAGAAGGAGGGGACTGTCCCCTCCTTCAATGGGCCGCGCCTTTGACGGGCCGGCTGATGAATTGAGCTAGGGACTGTTCACTCCCCTTCGCGCCGCCAGCCGCTCCGCCAGGGCAAGGGCCTGCCGCATCGGCCTGGCATCGGCGGTGCCTTTCCCGGCGATGTCGAACGCCGTTCCGTGCGACGGCGTGGTCATGACAAATGGGAAGCCGACGCCGACCGACACCCCGCGCTCGAACCCCAGCAGCTTTGTCGCGATCTGCGCCTGATCATGAAACATGGATACGATCACATCGAGATGACCCGCGCGGGCCAGGCGGAAGATGTGATCGGCAGGATGCGGGCCGGACACCTGCATGCCGTCACCGGTTGCCGCCCGGAGCGCCGGCTCGATGATCCGCTGCTCTTCATCTCCCAGGAGCCCGCCTTCACCGGCATGCGGGTTGAACGCGGCGACCCCGATCCGCGGCGGCGCCGGATCCATACTCGCCGCCATCGCGTGGGCCATCCGGATCGTGCGCAGGACTTTATCGATGTCCAGCAGGGCCGGGACATCACGTAGCGGCACGTGGGAGGTAACGCGGGCGACCCACAGCAGCGCGTCCGCGCGCGCCGGATGCGGGATGACGTTCATCTCATCGTGCTCGCGCACGCCGGCCAGCGAGGCGCACAACTCGTACTCGTCGCGCACTGCAAAGCCCGCGCGGATGATGGCCTGCTTGTTCAGCGGGGCGAAGACCAGGCCGTCGACGACGCCGTCCAGCGCCAGGCGGACCGCCTGCCTCAGCCACGCCGCGGCCGCCATGCCGGCGGAAGGGCTCATCTCGCCGCGCCGCCAGGTGCGGTCGGCAGGCGGAAGGTGCTGAAAAGGGACGGAGGTCCGCACAGGCCCGGCCCGGTCGGCGGACACCGCGGGCAACGTGACCCCGCTCAGGCGCTGCGCGTCCTCCCAGACCGCGAGATCGCCGACCAGCAGTACCTCGAGGCCGGGAGCGTCGGCCAGGGCTTTGGCCGTCACCTCAGGCCCGATGCCGGTCGGATCGCCGATCACGACGGCTAGATGCGCCACGAGCCACAGTATTGCATGCGTTCACAGGAATTCCAACCGCACGTGTGAATACTGTATACAATCCTGCCGGAGGATGCCGTCGTTGGGCGTGACTGAGCAACTCGCGCGCTTTGCGCTGGAGACCCGCGCTATCCCCGATGCGGTGCGGCACCTCGCCACCAACCATCTGGTCGATGGCATCGCCGTCATGCTGGCCGGCGCTACCGAGGAGAGCGGCGCGCTTGTGCGGGCACATCTGCGTGAAGTCGGCGGCCGGCCGCAGGCCACCGTGCTGGGGTCGTCGCTGCGGGCTCCGCTGCAGCAGGCGGCATGGGCGAATGGGACCGCCGGGCACGCGATGGATTATGACGACACCCAGCTGGCGACAGATCCCCACAGCGTCTACGGCCTGCTGACGCACCCGACCGTCCCAGTGCTCGCCGCAGCGCTTGCAGCGGCGGAAGGCACCGGAGCCTCCGGTGCAGCGCTGCTGGATGCCTACATTGCCGGGGTGGAAGTGGCTTGCCGCATCGCAGACGCGATCGACCCGCGCCACTACCGCGACGGGTTCCACTCCACCGCGACAATGGGAGGTTTCGGCGCCGCCGCCGCCGCAGCGCGGCTGTCTGGGTGCGATGTGGATCAGACGCTGCGCGCGTTTGGGCTTGCGGGCAGCATGGGCGCGGGGTTGCGCGAGAACTTCGGCACGATGACC
>JBIOXT010000059.1:0-5990 GCA_044869795.1 bacterium
ACGCCAGCTGGCGCACTGGATCTACCGGCGCGGCGCGACCGGGTTCGACGACATGACAGATCTGCCGTCGCCGCTGCGCCGTCGGCTGGCCGAGCGGGCACGGATCACGTCGCTTGCTCCGGTCACCGCCGTCACCGCCGACGCGGGGAACACCGCGAAGTACCTGCTGGCGCTGGCCGACGGTTTGACCGTCGAGACCGTCTACATGCGCTACGATGACGGACGCCGCAGCGTGTGCATCTCCACCCAGGTCGGCTGTGCGATGGGGTGCACGTTTTGCGCGACCGGCCTGGCCGGGCTGGCCCGCAACCTCACCGCCGCCGAGATCGTCGATCAGGTCCTCTACGTGCAGCGGACCACCGGCGAGCGTGTCACCAACGTCGTGTTCATGGGGATGGGTGAGCCGCTGGCGAACTACGACGCCACGCTGAAGGCGCTCCGGCTGCTGAACGCTCCGTACGGCGTGGGCATTGCGATGCGGCAGCTCACGCTGTCGACAGTCGGCCTGGTCCCCCAGATCCGGCGGCTGGCCGCCGAGCGCCTGCAGCTCACGCTGGCGGTGTCGTTGCATGCGCCCAATGACACCCTGCGGGCGGCGCTCGTACCGGTGAACCGCCGCTGGCCTGTGGCCGACCTCCTCGATGCCAGCGCGTCCTACGCCGCCACGACCGGGCGGCGGATTTCATTCGAATACGTGTTGATGGAGGGAGTCAACGACACACCCGCGCTGGGCGCCGAGCTGGGCGCGCTGCTGGCGGCTCCATCGGCGGCCTGGCCGGAGCTCACCCCGGGGGCGTTCCACGTCAACCTGATCCCGTGGAACCCTGTGTACGGCGTGCAGTACCGGCGGCCGGGACCCCGCCGTGTTGAGGCGTTCGCGCGGGAAGTGCGCCGCCGCGGGATCGCGGTGACCGTGCGGCTGGAGCGGGGGGTGGAGATCGACGCGGCGTGCGGACAGCTGCGCCAAACCCACGCCGCCGGTGGTACCGCCGCGGGAACAAGGGAACAAGGGAACAGGGGGGCACGATCGTCGGCGTGATCGCCAGCGGGCGCATCATCGCGCAGCGGTACGAAATCCTCGAGCGCATCGGCGACGGCGGGATGGCGTCGGTGTTTACGGCGCGACGCCTCAGCGACGGCCAGATCGTGGCGCTGAAGGTGCTGCGCGAGCAGTACGCGGCGGATGCCGAGTTCATCGAGCGCTTCGAACGCGAAGCGCGCGCCGTCAGCGCGCTGGTCCACCGGCACATGGTGCGCGTGATCGACAGCGGCCACGATGCCGGTGTGCACTACATCGCCATGGAGTATGTCTCCGGCGGCAATCTCAAGCAGCTGATCCGCCGCCACGGACCGCTGCCCGCGGATGAGGCCATCGCGATCGCCTCACAGGTCTGCGAGGCGCTGGCCTACGCCCACGAGCACGGGGTGATTCACCGCGACATCAAGCCGCAGAACATCCTGCTGACCCCTGACGGAAAGGTCAAGGTGACCGATTTCGGCATCGCCCGCGCCGCCAGCGCGGTGACCATCACCCAGACCGGCACGGTGTTGGGCTCGGTCCAGTACCTCTCCCCTGAGCAGGCGCGCGGCACCGAGGTCGATCGCGCCGCGGACATCTACGGACTGGGCGTCGTGCTGTACGAGATGGTCACCGGCCATCTGCCGTTTGACGGGGACAGCGCCGTGGCCATTGCAATCAAGCACATCCACGAGCCGCCGACGCCTCCCCAGAGCCTCAACCCGTCGCTGCCGGACCGCCTCAACGGCATCATCCTCAAGGCGCTGGCCAAATCCCCCAATGCCCGGTACCCAACGGCCGACCAGATGCGCATGGACCTGCTCGGTGAGACGGCGCTCTGGCGGCTGCCCCCGCCGGTGAGCGATGAGACTCCGGCCACGATGCTGCTGCGGCCGGCGACGGCGGCGCGGCGAAAACGGCCGGTCCTGCAGCTCTCGCCGGCGCTGGTGACGCTCGGGCTGGTCATCGTCATCGTCGGCGGAGCGTGGGGAGGGTGGCGGGCGTTCAGCAGCTACCTGAATGTTCCCGAGGTGGTCGTTCCCTCGTTCATCGGGAAGCCCTTCGGCGCCGCGGAGCGCCTCGCCGAGGGTGCCCGGCTGCGGTTGGAGCTCAGCGAAGAGGCATTCAGCCCCACCGTTCCCGCGGGCGCGGTGGTCTCGCAAGATCAACCCGCCGGCAAGCGCGTGAAGGTCGGCCGCGTGATCGGCGTGGTGGTCAGCCTCGGTCCGGAGTTGATCACCGTGCCCGACGTGCAGCGACGCTCGCTGGTCGAAGCGCGGGTGATGATCGATCAGGCCCGCCTGCGGATCGGGGAGCTGCGTGAGGCCTACACCGAGGACGTCAAAGGCGGCTTCGTCATCTCGCAGGATCCGCAGCCCGGGGCGCGCCTCGAGCGCGGACGGCCGGTCAACCTGGTGGTGAGCAAGGGTCCGCAGATCATCGAGATGCCGCTGCTGATCGGGCGGTCGCTGGCCGACGCGAGACGGGCGCTCCAGGAACTGGGCGTGACCCTGCGCGAGGTGACCACCGTTCCCTCCTCGGATCTGGAGCCCGGCATCGTCGTCGACCAGAATCCTCCCGCCCGGACCAAGATCAGGCCGCAGGAAGCCGTCACCGTCAGCGTCAGTGTGCGGCCGGGCGAGGAGGCAACCCCGCCGCCGTCGGCCGTCGTCACCGCGCGGCCCCAGGCGCCGTCGCCGGCGGGAGAAAAGGTGACGCGCGTGCAGATGGTCGTGCCCGAGGGCAACGCCGAGCAGCGCGTCAAGATCGTCGTGATCGACGAACGCGGCGTGCGCGTGGTCCTCGAACGGACGCTGGGGCCGGGCAACAAGGTGGATCAGACCGTCCGCACGCGCGGCTATACGATCATCCAGGTCTACATCGACAACCGGCTGGTGCAGGAGATCCGGCCGTGACGGCCGGCCGGAGCACTCCCGGGCGCACGCTGACCATCGCCGCCAGCATCCTGTCCGCTGACTTCGCCCGACTGGCCGACGAGGTGACCGCCGCACAGCGCGGCGGGGCGGACTGGATCCACGTCGATGTCATGGATGGCCGTTTCGTTCCCGAGATCACCATCGGTCCCGTCATCATCGAGGCCGTCCGCCGCAGCACATCGCTGCCGATCGACGCGCACCTGATGGTGGTGGAACCGGAGCGGCACCTCCCGGCGTGCGTGCGTAGCGGCGCGACGTCGATCACGGTCCACGTCGAGGCCACGCCGCACCTGCACCGCGTGCTGCAGCAGATCCATGAACTCGGCGCACGGGCGGCGGTTGCGATCAACCCCGCGACCCCGGCCCAGGCCGTGTTCCCGGTGCTGGCCGATGTGGACATGGTCTTGGTGATGACCGTCAATCCGGGCTATGCCGGGCAGGCCTTCATCGCATCGGCGCTGTCGAAAGTCCGCGAGATCGGCGGGTGGCTGGCGCGCCGCGAATCGCACGATCTGCAGGTCGACGGCGGGATCAACGAGACCACTGCGGGTCAGGCCGTGGCGGCGGGGGCCAACGTGCTCGTCGCCGCGTCTGCCGTGTTCAGAGGCGAAGGCGGGATCGAGGCGTCGGTGCGCCGGCTCCGGCAGGCTGCCCTGCAAGGGTCGACGGCCGAGGGCCGTCGACCGTAGGCGGTTGGCGAAGACCGTCTTCATCACCCATCCCGAGTGCCTGGCGCACGACACGGGCTACGGTCACCCCGAACGACCGGCCCGCCTGCGGGCGATCCTCGAGGCCGTGGAGCGCAGCGGGCTCGATATCGAGCGCCTGACGCCGGACCCCGTTGATCCACGCGTCCTGCATGCGGTCCACGACGACGGCTACGTCGAGCGGGTCCGGCGGCTCGCCCAAGAGGGCGGAGGCTTCCTGGACCCCGACACCGCCGTGTCGGCGGCTTCCTACAGGGCTGCCGAACTCGCCGCCGGCGGAGCCGTGGCGGCCGTCGAGTGCGTGCTGCGCAGAGGCGCACCAGCCGCCTTCGCGGCGGTGCGCCCGCCGGGCCACCACGCGTTCGCCGGCCGCGGCACGGGATTCTGTCTGTTCAACAACATCGCCTGCGCGGCCGTCGCCGCCCGGGACGACCATGCGATTCGCAGGACGATGATCCTCGATTGGGACGTCCACCACGGCAACGGCACGCAGGAGATCTTCTTCCGCGATGGGTCGGTCCTGTACGTCTCCCTGCACCAGGAGCACTGGTATCCCGGCACCGGGCGGCCCGACGAAGTCGGGGCGGGCGACGGCGAAGGGTTCACGCTGAACATCCCGCTTCCCGCGCAGACCGGCGACGACGGGTATCGGCTGGTCTTCGAGGAACTGATCGTTCCGCTCGGCGCCGTGTACCGGCCCGAACTGCTGCTGATCTCCGCGGGCTACGACGCGCATGTGGCCGACCCGCTCGGCGGAATGCTGATCACCACACGCGGGTTTGCCAACCTCACCGAACTGGCGCTGCAGGCGGCCGGTGCCGGCGGCCGGCCGGTCGGCATACTGGAGGGCGGATATCACCTTCAGCATCTGGCGGACAGCGTCGTGGCGACGCTCTCGGTGCTCGACGGCAGCCCCGTGTCCTCCGACGAGGCCGAGCCAGGGCAGGACGAGATTCCGTCCCGGGTCATCCAGGAACGCGTCAAACAGGCCCGCGCGATCGCCCGCAACTACTGGAACATCTAGCCTCGAACTTCTCTGAATCACGCTGCGTTTGAAGGAGGAGCCCGCGCCGGAGCCTGAGGGCAGGAAGCCCTCACACTGCGGCGAAGGGTGGAGGGCGATCCCAGAAAGCCGAACAATTTTCCATGCTTGAGGAACCGCAGTCCGAGCATCGAGACGAGCCGGTCGATCTCGCGCGCGCCGCGGCCCCGCTGGCCGAGCGCCAGATCATCCAGGGCACCGTCGTGCGTGTGGACAGCGAGGGTGTGCTGGTCGATGTCGGCGCCAAGTCCGAGGGCGTCATTCCCCTCAGCGAACTCTCCCGGCAAGGAGCCGCCGGCGCACCCGTCAGCGTCGGGGACCGCATCGACGTGATGGTGATGCGGGTCGAGGGGGAAGAAGGCGCGATCGTGCTCTCCAAGCGCCGCGCCGACTTCGAGGTGGCATGGCGCCGCCTCCAGGAGGCCAAGGACGGCGGCAGCGTCCTGCACGCGATGGTCGTCGACAAGGTCAAAGGCGGCCTGGTGGTCGACCTCGGGATGCGCGGGTTCGTCCCCGGGTCGCAGGTGGACCTCTCGCTGGCGAAAGGCCGGCGGTTTGAGTGGTTTGTCGGCCAGTCCATTCCCTTGAAGGTCATCGAGGTCGACCGCGGCAAAGGCCGCGTCATCCTGTCGCACAAGCAGGCGGTCGACGAGGATCGGAAGTCGAAGCGGGCGACCCTGCTGCAGTCGCTGCAGGAAGGGCAAATCGTCGAAGGGACGGTCAAGCGCCTCACCGACTTCGGCGCCTTCGTGGACCTCGGAGGGATCGACGGTCTGCTCCCCATCAGCGAGATGTCGTGGACGTACATCAAGCACCCCTCGGAGGTCCTGCGGCGCAACCAGCAGCTTCGTCTCATCGTGCTGCGGGTGGATCGGGAAGCGGCGCGGATCTCGCTGGGACTGAAACAGATCCTCGATGACCCGTGGCACCAGGCCGCCGAGCAGTTCCACGTCGGCGACGTGGTGCACGGCAAGGTCGTCCGCACCGTGCCGTCGGGCGCCTTCGTGCGGCTGGGCGAGCTGGACGGGTTCGTGCCGATCGCCGAGTTCTCCGAGAAGCGGATCGGCAAGATTGAGGACGCGGCCAAGGTGGGGGACACGATCGAGGCCGTCGTCACCGACCTGCGCCCCGACGAGCGCCGCATGCAGCTGTCGGTGAAGAAGGTGGAGCGGGACCGTGAGCGCCGGCGCGTGAAAGAGTTCATGAAGACCCAGGAGGACGACCGGCGCGTGACCATCGGCGACATCGCCGGCGAGCTGCTGCGGCAGGTGATGGAGCCGGAGGGA
>JBIOXT010000060.1:0-2237 GCA_044869795.1 bacterium
CCACGGCCGGGACGGTCGTTCTCGAGGGGGACGCGCTGTCCGTCGACCCCGGCCGCACCGTTCTGGAGGCGATCCGGGTGGTCATGCCGCAGCTCAAGGTCTCCGGCTGGACGGCGAACCACTGCCCCATGGTGGAGCTGCGGGGCAAGGACAGCGTGATCGGCAATTCCGACCCTGACGTGTACGTCGATGGGACGCGGACCATCGACACCTGTCCGCTCACTACGCTGCCAGCGATGCAGACGCAACGCATCGAGGTGTATCCACAGGGCACCACGTCGCGACCCGGGTACCCGAGCCGAGGCCACGGCCTGATTCTGATCTTCCTGCAACGCTCGGGCGAGTGACGGAGCGGCCGCCAGCGCGGCTCCCCCCCAGCGACGAAGAAGCCCCCGAGGAGATTGCCTCCCCGGGGGCCTTTCTTACGTCGCTGCGGGTCTACACCGCGCAGCCGGTCGCGATCACCACCCTACGGGCAGGGCGGCGTCGGATAGGTCACGCTCGTGGTCCGCCCGGTGAACCATAGCGGCTTGGAGAGGTCGTTGCCGGCGCTGAAGCCCTGCGCCGCCACGGCGGCATCCAAGTTCGTCGCGTTCAACACCGCTTCCTGGTCCTCGTACGGCAGCCGTTCCGGGATGTGGCGAATGACCGCGCGGCAACCCGGCACGATGGCCGGAACCTGCGTGCGCCGCACCTCGGTCCACGCCTCCATCCCTTGCATGAACAGGGAGACCCACTTCTGGTACGCGGTCTGGGTCAGGCCCGTAGCGCCGGGGACGTAGGTCAGCCGGGGCTGGGCCAGGTAGGCGTTCGTGGCTGCTGTGCTGATACCGTACTGCGCCATGGAGGCCCGGATGGCGTCGCCGAAGTAGGTTGCCGCCGCCGCGCTCCCGCCCGCGATGTAGCCGCGCTCCGCTGCCTCGGCCAAGAGGAACAGCACCTCGGAGTAGGTCAGCAGGTGCATCGGGGCGTTGGCCGTTTCGCGCCAGTAGGCGCCGATGCGCGAGATCATGAAGAGTGGATCACCCTCGCCGTCGTTCAGGCCATTGGGCAGCCCCCGATACGTCCGGTTGGCGACGATGGTGTCTTTGTTGATTTGCGCGAACACCGGCAGGCGCGGATCGTTCCAGCTCACGAGCGAGTCCACGTAGGTCTTGCTCATGCCGTAGTCGTCGCGCCCCCGGGCATCGTTGTAGATGGGGTTCCGATTCGGGTTCGCGGCGAGGTAGGTGATCTGCGCGTTGTCGGTGTTGCTCTGGAATACGCCTGCGGCTACCGCGGCCTGGGCCTCCGTGGCCGCCTTGCTAGCGTCGACGTTGGACAGATGGATCGCCAGCCGCAGCCGCAACGAGTTGGCGAACCGCCGCCACCGGTCCATGTTGCCGCCGTACATGATGTCGCCGCTGGAGAAGCCGATACCCGCCGGATCGATCTGACCGCTGGCGGTGGTCAAGTCCGCGAACAGCGCATTGTAGATGCTCTGCTGCGAGTCATACGTCGGGTGCAGCACCGAGTCGCCCTTGAGCGCCTCCGAGTACGGGATGTCGCCCATCGCGTCGGTCATGACGCTGAAGATGTAGGACTTCATGATGCGGCCCGCGGCTTCCCAGTTGGGCGTCCCCGTGGCCGCACCCGCGCCGATCATCCGCTGTGCATCCTCGACGGCGCCGGCATAGAAGCCCCAGCCCCCGCTGGTCCCGGAGCGGACGATGTACTTGTCCTCGTCCCGGTACTGAATCTGGGAGTAGTACTGGGCCCATAGCCCGCCGCCTCGGATGTTCAGGCTGTTCACGCCGTTCACGCCACCCACCGTGCCCTGGATGACGCTGGACAGAATGGACGGCGGAGGCACGTCCACCGGCCCGTTGGGGTTGGTATTGACGTCGGCGAAGTCGCCGGTGCATCCAGTTCCGCTGCCGATCAGTGCGGCGGCGGCGAGGACGCTCAAGAATTGGTATCTCATGATCGTCTCCTTTCTCAAGCCGCTACGGCCGCACGGACAGGGTGAAGCCGATGCTGCGCGCCGTGGGCAGCTGGCCGTTTTCGACGCCCTGTCGGTTGCCGGTGTCAAAGGTGGTCTCCGGGTCGATGGTCTTCTGCTTGGCCCAGAGCAGGAGATTACGGCCGACCAGCGCGATGCTGGCCTCCGAGAAGCCGAGGCGCTGCGCGATCGACGACGGCAGGGTAAAGCCGATCCGCGCGTCGCGGAGCTTCAGGTAGGTCGCGTCGATGATGCC
>JBIOXT010000061.1:0-3372 GCA_044869795.1 bacterium
CTGTCATGCCGATTATCTCTACCATGCCGATGTCGTGGACGGGCTGAAGCGAGAGGCCCGCGGCGTGACCGCGCCCCCCGGCATCCGGCTGCGCGCCCGCGGGGCGCAGGCGGAGCGTGTGGCGGCCCCATGGCAGGCGAGGGGCGCGGCATGGGACGCGACGATCGAAGAGGTCGATGCGCACGCGCTCGTCGCCAACGGTGCGTGGCCTGACGCCTGGGCGCCACCGTGGGTGAAGGAGGGATGGTTCAACGCCTACCAGCTGTTGGGAGCCCGGACCCGCGACGCGGCGGCCAGGAGTACGGCGAAGACGATCTACGCGCGGATCTCGACCGGCGATTACCGGGGGCCAATCGAGCGTGCCGCGCTCGAACGCCGGCTCGTGCGATCGTTGCTGGACGCGTGTGATGTGGCGGTGCTCGGATATAGCGTCCGGCGTGAGGTGTTCAACACGGGGTTCTCGTCCGGAATCGAAAACGTGGCCTTCGATTCTCACGGTGGCCTCAATTCGGCCATCTTTGTCAGGACCGGCAAGCTCAAGGACTTCATCTGGAACGGGTCGCTCAGCCTCGGCATCGCGGAGCCGCCGTCCGCGGCCTGGAATCCCATCGGCGGATTCACCGACGCCTTTGGCCGGCTGGTGTGGGCGGCCATCGGCGACCAGGCGCTCTTGCCGACGCCATACGGCGCCGGGTGGGTGGAGAACCGGGTGCTCGTCACCATCCCCGAGGACCACACCCTCCTGTCTCGGCTGCGCGCGTGGTTTTGGGCGAGGACAGGCCGCGCGGGACGCATCGCCGTGCCGAGCCGTGCACTGTTGCCTGAAGTGGAGACCGGACGCCTCCGTCAGGTCGGCGGCGGGAAGACGGCTCGCACGAGATTGCAGTTTACGGTATTGACCTCCGTGTTCCACGACGGCAGCCCCATGACGATCGCCGACGTCCTGTATCCATACGCTATCGCGTATGCCTGGAGCCCGGCACGGACTCAGGAGGAAGGCCGCGACGGCTCGGTAGAGCGATCGTCCTCGCTCAGGGAACGCATGGTCGGGTTCGACGTCGTGCGCATCAACAGAGAAGTGAGGATGATCGGCGACATCAAGCTGACCTGGGACAATCCGGTGCTCGACGTCTACCTGAACACGCCGGGGGACGATCCGCTGCAGGCGGCGTCCGTCGCGGCTCCGTGGTCCAGCGTCCCGTGGCATGTGATGGCGCTGATGGATGAGGCGCGGCGGCGGCGCATCGCGGCGTTCTCGGAGGTCGAGGCGCGGCGCAGCGGGGTCGAATGGCTTGACATGGTCCGGCGCCCGGCGCTGCAGGCTCGCCTCGCCACGCTGCTTGACGAATTCGAGAGTCAGGCATACGTGCCGGAGCCGCTGAGAACCTATGTCACACCCGACCAGAGCCGTCAGCGGTGGCGGGCACTCAAGCGATTCCATCAGCGGTTTGGACACTTCTTGGTGACCAACGGTCCGTACCGGCTGGAAAAGTGGACGGACGACCTGGCCGTGCTCACCGTGGTTCGCGACCTCAGTTACCCGCGAGGGATCGGATCGTTCGATCGCTATCCCATTCCTCACCGCGGGTACATCAGCGAGATGACGGTGGCGGGCCGGCAGTTGCGCGTCCGGGCCGACGTCGAGCAGGTTGAGAAATTCATGCGAACCTATCGCATCGTACGCTCACCGCTTGCGGATACGATGCTGGTGGGAGGGTATAAGATCGATCCCTTCTGCCGGTATGCGGTTTTTGGCGCCGACGGCGAGGTCGTGAATGCCGGCACCGCGAGATATGCCGGGGCCGGGACCTTCCTCGCGGATCTGCCCGAATCGACCGGCGTGATGATGATTGCTGCCGCCGTCTACGTCGATGGCAACTTCATGGTGCCCGACCTGCGGATCCTTCGGGTCGACCATCCGTGAACCAACGGAATATTCGCAGAAGCACGGTCGCGATCGCGGCCGCCGCGGTGCTTGGTGGTCTGATCTTCAGGGTGATCGCGCCGAATCGCGCCACCACGCCGACCGGCGGGCCACCCGTCCTCGCCGGACAGGCGGGCGACATCAGGCTGAGCCTGACCGTCGATCCCGCCCGCCCGGGACACAATCGGCTGACCGTGAAGGCCGCGGGGCCGGACCGGCAGCCGCTGTCCGCCGAGTCGGCGGTCACGATGCGCGTGGTGCGTCTCGACGGCGATGCTCCCCCCTCGCTATTCACGCTGGCGCCGCAGGGCGAAGGGCGCTTCGCGACCGAAGGAGCGGAACTGGCCGGCGGCTGGTCCGAGATCGAGTTGACCGTACGGGCTCTGGGTCGTCCCGCCGCATCCACGGCCTTCCCGCTGTTGATCGGTCCGCCACCGTCCGCCCCGGCCGATGCCGGGGTGGAGCAGCTGTTTCAGGATGCTCGGGCGAAGGTGTCTGAGTTGCGGTCCTGGCGCGAGGTCGAGCAGTTGACCGACGGCGCCGGGGGGCTCGTGATTACGCACACGGACCTGCTGCCGCCCGACCGCCTGCATTACGTCGCCCGCAACGAGCTCCCGTGGACGACCGAGACCACCGAAGTGGTGATCATCGGCGCCGACCGCTATGAGCGCCGGAACGCCGGTGGCTGGAAACACGAACTACTGCGACAACCCCTCGTCCCTGAGGGATACGGCGTGTACATGCGGTCGGCCGAGGGGATCGTCGGTGGCCGGCAGGCTCTCTGCGCTGATGAGCCGTGCCGGGTGGTGTTGTGGACACAGTCCGGCGGCAGCCCGGCGTTTGCGGGATGGGTCGGGCTGCGCAGCCACCAGATGTACCGGATCTACATGCGCGCGCCGCTGCACTACATCACTGTCTGGCCGGTGGATCTCAACCTGCCGGTGACGATCGCGCCGCCCCCGAAGTAGCCGCGTGGCGCGCGCGCAGTTCCGACCGGCGGATCTTGCCCGTCGTCGTCATGGGCATCTCGTCGATGAATTCGATCGCGCGTGGATAGGCGTAGGCGGCCAGCCTGGCTTTCACATGATCTTGGATGTCTGCGGCCAGCGAAGCCGACGGCGCGTGGCCGGCGCGGAGTTTCACGAAGCCCTTCACGATGTGCCCGCGGATCGGGTCCGGCACGCCGACAGCGGCGGCTTCTGCAACCGCGCGGTGCGTGAGCAGGCAGCTCTCGACCTCCGCCGGGCCGATACGATATCCGGCGCTGTTGATGACATCGTCTTTGCGACCCTCGAAGAACAGGTAAGCGTCGTCGTCGCACCGGGCCACGTCGCCGGTCAGCAGCCAGCCGCCGGAGTACTTGGCGGCGGTCGCTTCCGGGTTGCGCCAGTACTCCTTGAAGACGACCGGGTCGCCCGCGCCGCGCACCGCGATTTCCCCCGCCTGCC
>JBIOXT010000062.1:0-7029 GCA_044869795.1 bacterium
GCCGCCGCCGCGCCGATCGTGCGGAGGTAGCGTTCCAGAAGCGCGGCGGCCGCCCGGGCGGCGGTCAGCGCCTCCGCGGCGCGGACGGCCTCGGGCATCCACCGGGCGAAGGTATCCCAGATGAAACTGAAGCTGCCGCGCTCGATCTCGGCGACCTTCGCGATCAGCAGCGCCGACTGCAGCCGGGTCAGGGCCCGCTGAAATCCGCCCCCGCGCGTGCCGCGCGGGACGAACCGGCGGCGCAGCATCCAGGTCGAGACGGGACCTTCGGCGGCGATGAACTCGTACACGTCCTTGGCCAGAAGGCTGAGGCGGCCTTCGCGGTACGCCTGCAGGCAGTCGTCGTCAGCGCCGACGTTGCCGGACAGCGCGTAGAAGTGCGGCAGGTACCCGAGCGACACATAGGTCGGTTTGCCGCGGAGCACCTTGCCGTAGAAGACGCGGCGCTTCCTGACCAGTTCGTCTTTCCACTGCCAGGCCCACGTCCACATGCGGTCGACGCTGCGGGTCGCCAGGACGTCGAACAGCCCCGGCAGCCCGCCCGGTCCGCCCGTGAACGCGTAGCAAAAGCCCAGACTGTTGATGAAGCGCAGCCCGGCCCGCGCGCCACGGACGCGGTGGCTTGACAGCAGGGCGGTGCGATAGCGGGTGAGGTCGCGCTGGGAGAAATGCACTCGGTTGTGTTCCACAGCCGAGTCACGCGCCTCCTGTAGAATCCATTTCACCGCCGCGTTGGTTCGGTGCAGAGGGATGGCTGTGCACAGCGAGAACGCAGGATGACATGACCCCCCGCATTTCCAGACTCGCCAATGGTCTGCTCGTCATCCTGCTGGAAGATCACCTCGCGCCGGTGGCGACGTTCTGGGTGTGGTACCGGGTCGGCAGCCGCAACGAACTGCCCGGCCTCACCGGCATCTCGCACTGGACCGAGCACATGCTCTTCAAGGGTACCCCGTCGCACCCGAAAGGAGCGCTGACCCGGTTCATCGAGCGGCTGGGAGGGCGCTGGAACGCGTTCACCTGGAAGGACTACACCGCGTACCACACGGTGCTCCCCGCGGTCCATCTCGACGTGGCGATCGACCTGGAGTCCGACCGGATGGTGAACACCGTCTTCGATCCCGGCGAAGTGGAGCACGAGCGCACGGTCATCATCTCCGAGCGCGAAGGGAGCGAGAACTACCCCGGCTACCTGCTGCGGGAAGAACTCGACGCCGTGGCCTTCAAGGTGCATCCATACCGGACCCCGGTGATCGGGTGGAAGGACGATCTGCGGCGGATGACGGCGGACGATCTGGTGGATCACTACCGTACGTACTACCACCCCAACAACGCCGTGGCCGTCGCGGTCGGAGATTTTTCGGCCGACGAGGTCCTGGGGCGCATTGAGCGCTCGTTCGGTGCGCTGCCCGCCGGGCCCCAGGCGCCGCCGCCGCCGGCCGCGGAGCCGCCCCAGGAAGGGGAGCGCCGCGTCCTCTTGCAGCGCGCAGGCGGCGCGACCGGTCAGGTCTACGTTGCCTATCACGTCCCGGCAGCCACTCATCCAGATCTGCCCACGCTGCTGGTGATCGACGGCGTGCTGTCGGGGTTTTCCGGCGTCGTACCCTTTGATCAGGTCGTCAGCGGCCGCAGCGCCCGACTGTACCGGGCGCTGGTCGACAGCGGGCTGGCCGCCGATGCGTCGTCGGCGATCTCGCCGAGCGCCGACCCCACCTTGTTCTACCTGTCGGTCCTCGCGCGGGCGGGCGTGGCGCCGGCGCAGATCGAAGCCAGGCTGCTGGAAGAAGTCGACCGCCTGGCCACCCAGCCGGTGCCATCCGATGAGCTGGAGAGGGTCAAGAAGCAGGCCCGCGCGCAGTACATCTACGCGCGGGACGGCGTGTTTCGCCGGGCGATGGCGATGGGAGCGCTCGCGGTGGTCAGCGCGCCGGACGCGTTCGACGCACTGCCCGACCGCATCGAGGCCGTGACGTCCGCCGACGTGCAGCGCGCCGCCCGCGCCTATCTGTCCCCGGCCAACCGCACCGTCGGGATCTACCTGCCCCCCGGGGCCGGCGCGGCGGAGGAACGTGACGCCGCCGCGTATCGCGCGCGCGACGAGGCCCGGCCGGCGCATCACGACGGCGTGTTCTGGAAAGATCGGCCGGCACCGCCGCAGCTGCGGGCCGTGCCGATCACGCCGGCAGCGGTGTCACGCGTGAAGCTCGACAATGGATTGACCGTGCTGGTCAAAGAGCAGCCGGGTTCAGGGCTGATTGCCGTGCAGGGATATGTGAAAGCGGGCGCCATGTACGACGGCACGCGCAGCGGGCTGGCCCGCCTCACCGCGGCGCTGCTGACCCGCGGGACGGTCTCATGGTCCTCGCACCAGATCGCCGACATGCTGGATGGGATGGGCGCGGCGATCGGGATCGGCTCGGGCATGGAGACCGTCGGGGTCGCGATCCGGGCGCTGCGGGAAGACGCACCGGCCGTGCTGGCCGTCGCGGCCCAGATGCTGCTGCAGCCGACCTTCCCGGAGCGGGAACTGGAGATCGTCCGCGGCGAGATCGTCACCGCCCTGCGCATGGCAGGGCAGGACACGCGCCACATGGCCGAACGCAGGTTCCGCGCTCTGGCGTTTCCGGCTGGGCATCCGCACGCGCGGATGCCCGACGGGGACGAGGCGGTGATCGCCGGGGTGCACCGGGACGACCTCGAACAGTTTCACGCGCAGTGCTATCGTCCCGATGCGGCACTGCTCGCCGTCGTCGGAGACCTGCCGGCTGCGGCTGTCATCGCATCGGTCCGGCGCTGCTTCGGTCCCTGGGCCGGCGGGGCCCGCTGGGTGCTGCCGGATGTCCCCGCGGCCGCCGCCCCGGCGTCGATCCTGCGCGCCGAGGTCCGTCTTCCAGGAAAAGTGCAGTCCGACGTCGTCGTCGGGGTTCCCGGGATCACACGCCGCCACGCCGAGTTCTACGCGGCGATGATGGCCAATCTCATCGTGGGCCAGCTGGGGATGATGGGCCGCCTGGGTGAGCGGGTGCGGGAACAGCAGGGCATGGCCTACTATGCTTACAGCGATCTGCGGGCCGGGCTGCTTGCCGGTCCCTGGTGGGTGCGCGCCGGGATCAATCCGCGCAATGAGGAGCGCGCGATCGCCAGCATCCTCGAAGAGATTCAGCGGTTTGCCTCCGACGGACCCGACGATGCCGAGCTCGCCGATGCGCAGGAATTCCTCACCGGCAGTCTCGCGCTGCGCCTGGAAACCACGGCGGGGATCGCGCAAACCCTGGCCGAGATCGAATTGTTCGGCCTGGGTCTCGATTACATCGAGCGGTACCCGGCCATCATCCGGTCCATCTCCGTCGACGCGGTCAGACGGGCCGCGGAACGGCTGTCCGCCGCGGCGTACGCGGTCGCCGTCGCCGGCCCGCCCGCGTCCTAGCATGGGAGTACGGGAGAGAGCGATCCTGCGGTGATCGTTGCGCTGATCGGAGGCACCGGCGCGTTGGGCATGGCGCTCGCCAAACGGCTCGCCTCGTCAGGGTACGGCGTAATCATCGGGTCCCGCGAAGCGGCGAAAGCCGCCGCCGCGGCGAGGCAATTGCAGCCGGCGAAGGTTCGTGGACTCCGCAACGACGAGGCCGCCGCAGCCGCCGACGGGATCATCCTGGCCGTCCCCTATGCCGCCCATCGCGCGACGGTGGTCGCCCTGGCGGGCTCCGCGGCGGGGAAAGTCGTCGTCGATCCCACCGTGCCGCTGCTGGGGATCCGGCCGGTCCGGCTGGCAGCCGTCGACGAGGGATCGGCGGCCGAACGGACGCAGGCGATGCTTCCGCAGGCGCGGGTTGTCAGTGCCTTCCACACGCTCAGCGCCGATCTGCTGGCCGGCGACGACGGCCCCGTGCCGGGGAACGTGCTGCTGTGCGGCAACGATCCCGCGGCCAAGGACACTGCTGCCGCGATGGCCCGCGCGATCGGCTCGATCCCCATCGACGCCGGGCTGCTGACCTGGGCGCAGACGTTGGAGCATCTCGGCGCGCTCATGATTGCGCTTAATCAACGGTACAAGCGAAAGCATGCCGGATTGCGAATTACGGGGCTGGGGACCAGGGACCAGGGACCCGGGACCAGCGCTTAACAATGCGGTCTCTCAGCGCGTGGGCACCCGAAGGCATCCCGGAGATCCGTCCAGGAATGGAGCTCCCGCAGATTGTGGTGGGCGCCCTGCGCGCCGCGGGCACGCCGCCGGTGGACGACGACGTGCTGGTCGTCGCGCAGAAAGTCGTCTCCAAGGCGGAAGGGAGCCTGCGGCACCTCGTCGAGGTCACCCCGGGCCAGGACGCCCGGCGGCTGGCCGGCCTGTCCGGGAAGGACCCGCGGCTTGCGCAGGTCATCCTCGATGAATCGCGGGCCATCCTGCGCGTGCGACCCGGTTTGATCATCGCCGAGCACCGGCTCGGCTACGTCTGCGCCAACGCCGGTGTGGATCACAGCAACGTCGGCCTTGGCCCGGACTGGGTCTGCCTGCTTCCTCGTGACCCTGACGGGTCGGCCGCGATGATCCGTCAGGCCGTCGGCGAGGCGTTCGGCGTGAGGGTCGGCGTGGTGATCAACGATTCTCACGGCCGTCCCTTTCGGGAGGGAGCGGTCGGGGTGGCGGTCGGCTCGGCGGGACTGGAACCGCTGCTCAGTTTCATCGGTCAGCAGGATCGCGACGGCTACACCTTGCGCGCATCGGTGGAGGCCGTGGCCGACGAGCTCGCGGCCTGCGCGAGCATGCTGCAGGGGCAGGCTGCGGAAGGCACCCCGCTGGTCGTGATCCGCGGCGCCCGCTACCTGGCCGGCACCGGACCGTCGCGGCCGATCCTCAGGGCGCCGGAAAAGGACATGTTCCGCTAGGAGGGAGCAATGAAAGTCGAGCGCATCACATGTCGCATGCTGTCGGGCACGCTGGACCGACCGATCCAGTTTGGGATCGGTGCGTTCCCGACCTTTTCGGCGACCCTTGTCCAGGTGACGACCGACGACGGCCTCAGTGGGATCGGCGAATGCATCGTCCGCAAGGCGCCGCAGGTGACGAAGGCCGTGGTCGAACAGCTGCTGGCGCCCGTGGCCGTCGGGCGGGATCCTCATGACGTCGAGGGCCTATGGGACGAGATGTTCCGGCAGCTGCGCGGCTGGGGCCACTGGCGAGGATTCGTGTTCGAGGGCATCAGCGGGATCGACACCGCGCTGTGGGATATCCTCGGCAAGGCGGCCGGGCTGCCGGTGTACAAGGTCCTGGCGGGTGCCGGCCGGTCCCGCGTCCCCTGCTACGCCTCGTCGGTGTACTTTGCCGACGTTCCGGAGATGGTCAGGGAGGCGGAGGGCCAGATCGCGTCGGGGCACACCGCGATCAAGGTCAAAATCGGCCGCAGCGCCGCGCTCGGCGGACGGCGCACCGACGTCGCGTCGGTCCGGGCGATTCGCGAGGCGCTCGGCCCCGGCGTCGATATCATGCTGGACGTCAACAGCGCCTACGACGCGTCAACCGCGATCACGGTGGGCCGGGAGCTGGAGCCCTCAGACATCGCCTGGCTGGAGGAGCCGGTTCCGCCCGACGACCTGGAAGGATACCGGCGTGTGCGGCAGGGCCAGGGGATTCCGGTCGCGGCGGGAGAGAGTGAGTTCGGAGTGTTCGGATTCCGCGAACTGATCCAGCGAGGGGCGATCGACGTGTTGCAGCCCGATGTGGCCCGGGTCGGCGGATTCACCGGCGCGCGGCGGGTCGGCGGGCTCGCCCACACGTACAACCTGCGGTACGCTCCGCACACGGGATTCAGCGCGGGGGTCGCGCACCTGGCCTCGCTCCACGTCGCCGCCAGTGTGCCGAACCTGATGACCTACGAGTACTTCTATGCGCCCAATCCCCTGCGCGACATCTTCGTCCAACCCTTCCCGCAGCCGGCGGAGGGGTTCATCGACGTGCCGCAGGCACCGGGGCTCGGACTTGAGCTCGATGAGCGCTTGTTGAAGAAGTTCGAAGTGACGTAGATCGGTCAGATGCCCGCGAATCTCACTCCGGACTACATGGCCGCCGACAAGAAATTCAAGTCGGCGACCACGCCCCACGACAGGCTGGCAGCGCTCGAAGAGATGTTGGCCACGATCCCCAAGCACAAGGGGACGGAAAAAATGCAGGCCGACCTGAAGCGCCGCATCGCCAAACTGCGGACAGAAGTGCAGCAGCGCAAGAAAGGCGCGGCGCGGGGAAAGCCGTTCTACCAGATCGACAAAGAAGGGGCCGGTCAGGTCGTGCTGGTGGGCGGTCCCAACGTCGGCAAGTCGCTGCTGCTGGCGGCCCTCACCAACGCGGAGCCGGAAGTCGCCGATTACCCGTTCACGACCCGGCAACCCCAGCCGGGGATGAGCAATTTCGAGAATGTGCAGATCCAGCTGGTGGACCTGCCCCCGGTGACCCCGGAGTTTGCCGAGGGATGGCTCTTTGGGATCATCCGTTCAGCCGACGCCGTCCTGCTCGTGGTCGACCTCTCCACCGATGACCTCCTGTCGGACACCGACGCCGTGCGCGAGCAACTCGCCGCCGCCGGCATCACGCTCGTCGCGCAGCGTTCGGCGAAACCCGGCGAGAAGCGGACGGTGGTCGTGGCCAACAAGCTGGACGCGCGCGGCGCAGCCGGGCGCCTGGTCCTGCTGCGAGAGTACACGGCCGACCGGCTGCCGGTGCTCCCGGTCTCGGCCGCCGCGGGGACAGGTCTGGATGGTCTGCGCGCGGAGACGTTCGCCCTGCTCGACGTCATCCGCGTCTACAGCAAACCGCCCGGGAAGAAGATCGACCTGACGGCGCCGTTCATCCTCAAGCGCGGGGCGACCGTGCTCGATGCGGCGGAGGCGATCCACAAAGACTTCGTCGCGAAGTTCAAGTACGCGCGGCTGTGGGGCAAGGACGCGTACCAGGGACAGATGGTCGGGCGCGATCACGTGCTTCGGGACGGCGACATCCTGGAACTCCACGCCTAACTGCAGGATAACAGGGATAAATGG
>JBIOXT010000063.1:0-9447 GCA_044869795.1 bacterium
TCGGCCGGGTTGGCCGTCGCCGCCGCGGGGCTGGTGATGCTCGGTCCGGTCTACGCCGCGCTGCTCATCAGCGTCGGCGTCGTGGTCGGCAACGGCCTGCTGCACCGGCGTCCGGCCATCAACACGATCTTCAACAGCGGCCAGTACATCTTGTCCGCCCTGCTGGCCGGAGCGGTGTTCACGCTGCTGGCACCCGAGCTGGGGCCGTATCGGGGGCCCGAATTCTCGCGAGTCGTCGACGTCACATTCGTCAGCAGCTTCTTCGCCGGCATCATGGCCTACATCGTCGCCAGCAGCCTGTTCGTCAGCGGGATGATCGCCCCGCTGCGCGGGAGCGACTTCTTCACCGTCCTGCGGACCAACATCCTCTGGGAGACGGTCAACGGCCTGGCGTTCGCGACACTGGGATTCATCCTGGCTCTGGTCTATGAGCGGGCCCTGCCGCTGGGCGCCACCGTCTTCGCGCCGCCGCTGCTGATGGTCGGGTACATCTTGATGTTGTACACCACCCGCGAGCACGCCTATCGCGAGCTCGAGGTTGTGGAACGGGTCGGCCGCGCGTTGGTCAGCCTGGACACGCCCGGGCTGTACGACAAGATGTACGAGCAGATCAGCCGGGTCATGCCGGCGGACGCCTTCTACGTCGCCCTCTACGCGCCGGGAGCCGACACCCTGGAGATCGAATTCCTTGTCGACTCCGGCGAGCGCTTTCCCCGGCAGACGATCCCCCTCAATCCGCCGATCCGCGAAATCCTCAGCGGGGCGGCGCCGAGGCTGGTCAATCTCACGGCGGACCAGATGATGACCCGGGATCCACTGGTCCGCATCGGGCGCGTGGAGCGCCGCAGCGCCTCGATGATCTACGCGCCGATTGTGAAGGGCGACGCGGCGATCGGCCTGCTGTCGGTGCAGAGCTATGCGTTCACCGCGTTTACGGATCGCGACCTCAGACTGATCGAGGCGATCGCGACCCAGGCCGCGACCGCCATCGACAACGCCCGCCTGTTCGAAAGCCGCGCCCGCAGCGTGCAGCGCCTGACCGCGCTGCAGCGCATCACCGCCGGCATCGCCGGAAGTCTGGACATGCAGGTGGTGCTGAAGGAAATCGCGATGGGCGCCCGGGAGGTCCTGCAGGTGGACCGCTGCGCGATCTACCTGGCCAGTGAGGATGCCGGCCTCGGCGAGGTGTTCACCTATGAACTCCCCACCGGGTACGTCGAGGCCGTGCGCCGCATGCTGCGGCCGGCCGGCAGCGCGCTGCGCGAGCAGCTGCGCCAGCCGTTGTTCATCGAGGACACCAAGACCGATCCCGCCCTGCGCGCGCTCCGCGCCGCGGCGTTCGGCGAGATGCCGGGCGCGCTGGCGCCGATGTGGGACCGTCTGCCCACGCTGGCGATCCTCCCGCTGCGCTATGCCGATGAGATGCTGGGGGCGCTGACGTTCTACCACGACACGCCGCGCCGCTACACCGAGGAAGATCGCCGCCTGGCCGTCGCGATCGCCAGTCAGGCCGCCATCGCCGTGAAGAACAGTTCGCTGCTCTCGCAGGCACAGCGGCGCGTCGCGGAGATGGACCTGCTGAACCAGGTCATCACGACGGTGAGCGCGGCGCTGGATCCCCAGGAGCGCTTCCGGCGCATCGTGGAAGAAGTCTCCAGCCGCTTCGGGTACTCGCACGTCAGCCTCTTCCGTCGCGACGGGACGAGCATGGTGTTGGAGGCCTCCGTCGGGTACGGGCAGCCGCGAACGCGAATCCCTGTCGCCAAAGGCGTGATCGGCCGCGTCGCGCGGACCGGCCAGCCCGCGCTCGTGCCCGATGTCTCCAAGGATCCGGATTACCTGGCGGGCGATCCGTCCATCACCAGCGAGGCGGCGGTTCCGATCATCGTCGACAACCGGGTCCTCGGCGTCCTGAACGTGGAGTCCGAAAAGGTCCGCGGGCTGCAGCAGACCGATCTGGACCTGATGCTGGCGCTGGCGTCGCAGTTGGGCGTGGCGATGCGGAACGCTCTGCTCTATGAAGAAACCACCCGCGCCCGCGACGAGCTCAGCGTGCTCTACGAAGCGGTGAAAACGATCAGCAGCAGCCTCGAATTGGAATCCGTGCTGGAGAATCTGGTCACCGTAACGTGCCGGGCTTTTGCCTACGAGTTCGGGGCGATCCTGCTCGCGGACGACCGCAGCGGCGACCTCACGGTGAACGCGATCTACGGGTATGAGCCCGAAACGGTCGGCATGCGGATTCCCTTCGGCAAGGGCATCACCGGATGGGTGCACCGCAGCGGCAAGCCCGACCTCGTCGACGATGTGCAATCGGACCCGCGCTACATCGGGGTGAATGCGCAGATCCGGTCGGAAGTGGCGGTGCCGCTGATCAGCGAAGGGCGGGTCATCGGGGTCTTCAACATCGAGGGCACGCATCCGGGCGCGTTCGGCCAGCGCGACGTGCAGGTCCTCAGCGCCCTCGCCGGCTACGCGATCATCGCCATCCAGAACGCCCGCCTCTACGAGCAGGCCAGGCAGCTCGCCATCACCGACGGTCTGACCGAACTCTACAACCACCGCTACCTCCACGAGGCGCTCGAGCGGACGCTGGAGCGCACCAACCGCGACGACGCGCAGCTGGCCATCGTCATGCTGGAGATCGACAACTTCAAGCGCTACAACGACACCTACGGCCATCAGCGCGGCGACGAGGTGCTGCGGATCGTCGCCGATCTGCTGCGCAAGAGCAGCCGCCCCGGCGATTTCGTCGCGCGCTACGGAGGCGACGAGTTTATGATCGTGCTCCCGTACACCTCGAAAGACGCCGCGCGGGAGATCGCCGAGCGGATCCGCCACACCGTGGAAATCTACTCGTTCCTGCTGGGAGAGAATATCGTGACCGCGGTGACCCTCAGCGTCGGCGTCGCCGCCAGCCCCGACGACGGCGTGACGGTCGACGCGCTGATCGAGGCCGTCGACCGCGCGCAGTACACCGCGAAACGATCCGGCGGCAACCGGGTGCATCTGGCGCACGTGTACCACTAAATGACGTGCCTCGAACCTCGTTCCTCGTCCCTCGGTCTCCATCCCGGCGCGTCTCCGCATTCGGCTCTCTAGCCGTCAATTAGGTGGGAGCACATCGACCCAGCGAGGCACGAGGCACGAGGCACGAGTCTCGGTAGTCATGGGCTTAAGCATCGGCATCGTCGGCCTGCCCAACGCCGGCAAATCCACCCTGTTCAATGCCCTGACCGCCGCGGGGGCGAAAGTCGCCACCTATCCGTTCACGACCATCGACCCCCACCGCGGCATCGTGCCGGTGCCGGATCCGCGGCTGGACGCGGTGGCGGCCGTCACTCACCCGGACCGCACCGTGCCCGCGACGGTGGAGTTCGTCGATGTCGCCGGTCTGGTCCGCGGGGCCGCCGGTGGAGAAGGACTGGGGAACCAGTTCCTCGCGCACCTCCGCGAGGTCGACGCGCTGGCGCACGTCGTGCGCTGCTTCCCGGCGCCGGACATCCCGCACGTCGAGGGCGAGATCGATCCGCTGCGCGACATCGAGATCGTCGAGACCGAGCTGGCGCTGGCCGACCTCGCGACGGTGGACCGGGAATTGGAGCGGGTGCAGGGGCGCATCAAGGCTCACTCCCCCGGGGCAACAGAAGAACTGGAGACCCTGCACGGTGTGCGTGGCCTGCTGCAGCGGGGCCTGCCGGTGCGCGACGCGGCCGTTCCACCGGCGCTGCGCTTGTTGACCGCGAAGCCAATCCTGTATGTGGCCAACGTGGCCGACGCCGATCTCCCCGGCGGAACAGCGGGGGAACCGGTGCAGCAGCACGCGGCCGCCGTGCATGCCGGTGTGGTCACGCTGTCGGCCGAATTGGAATCAGAGGTGGCCGCACTCTCCCCCGCCGAAGCCCGCGAGTTCCTCTCGACCTACGGGCTCACCGACCCCGGCCGCGATCGTCTGATCCGCGCGGCCTATGCACTGCTCAACCTCATTTCGTTCTTTTCCACAGCCTCGCGGGAGGTCCGGGCCTGGCCTGTGGTGCGGGGCACGAAGGCTCCCGAGGCCGCCGGAGCCATCCACACAGACATGGAACGCGGTTTCATCCGGGCGGAAGTCATCCCCTGGGACGTCCTGACCCAATTGGGGTCGCTTCAACTGGCGAGGGACCGCGGGCTCCTGCGGATGGAGGGCAAGGATTACGAAATCCGGGACGGCGACGTCATCTACTTCCACTTCACTGCAGGATAAGCTTTATGCTATACTCTGCGGTACCCGTGGGAGTGTCGCGCCGCGGGATTTCTTTCGCCGTCATCTCCGGAGGCACTGGGTGAGGAACTACGATCTGGTCTATGTCGTCAGGCCCGACCTTGAGTCCGACGCCGTGCAGGCCGCGGTCGACCGGATGACCTCGCGGATCAAGGACCAGGGCGGGACCGTGGAAGCCGTCGATGTCTGGGGCCGGAAGCGGATGTCGTACGTCATCCGCAAGCACCGCGAGGGCATCTTCGTGCACACACGCTTTGCCATCGACAGCCCCAAGCTTGGCGAGATCCGGCGCACGGCTGCGCTGAGCGAGGAAGTGCTGCGGGCCACGATCACCACCGCCGTGGGGCCCACGCCGCAGCCGAAGACGCCACCGGCGCCCGCACTGGCGGCAGTAAATCCGGTGGAGCCGGCGGCGCCCGAGACGGCTCACGTTCCCGAAACTGCTCCGGAGGTCTGAGTCGACCGTGCTCAATCGCATCATCTTGATCGGCCGGCTGACGCGGGACCCTGAGCTGCGATACGTCCCCAGCGGCCAACCTGTGGCCAGTTTCACGCTCGCGGTGGACCGGCCGTTCGTGAACCAGCAGGGTGAGCGCGGGACGGATTTCATCGACATCGTGGCCTGGCGGCGTCTCGCCGAGCAGGTGACGACGCATCTGAGCAAAGGACGTCTGGTGGCCGTCGAGGGCCGGCTGCAGATCCGGTCCTACGAAACGCAAGACGGCCAGAAGCGGAAGGTGGCGGAAGTCGTCGCCGACGGCGTGCGGTTCCTGGATCGCAAGACCGCGGCGGCGGGCGGTCCTGCCCCCGAGCCCGGCCTTGCGGCGGCGGAAGAGGAGCCCTCCGACGGCAGCGGCAGCGACGACGATGTTCCATTCTAGGGAGGTTCCAGATGCCCGAAGGTAGGCCGAAGCGAGAGTGGCGCGGCAGGCGGCCGAAGCGAAAGAACTGCAGCTTCTGCAGCGAGAAGGCGGCGTTCATCGACTATAAAGACGTCGGCCGGCTGCGGCGGTTCGTCACCGAGCGTGGGAAGATCCTGCCGCGCCGGATCTCGGGGAACTGCGCGCGGCACCAGCGCGTGCTGGCGACGGCGATCAAGCGCGCCCGCGAGCTGGCGCTGCTGCCGTACACTTCAGAATAACTTCTCCGCTCCAGCGGTTTGAGGGTCTGCGATGACCCGAGTTTCGGTTCGTGGTCTCACCGAAGGCGCCATCCTCGCGGCGCTGGTGGCGCTGCTGGCTGCCATTGCCCGATACCTTCCAGTGTTCGGCGTGCTCGCGATCTTCATTTGCCCGCTTCCGCTGGTCGCCCTCGTGATCCGTCATGGGCTGCGTATTGCGGTGCTCGCGGCGGTCGTTGCGGCGGCGATCGGTACCGTGGTAGCGGGGCCGCTGCTTGGAGCTGGAATCTTGTTGGCCTTTGCTCCCCTCGGCATCACGATCGGCTTCGGCATCGCTCGTGGCTGGAGTGCCAGCCGGGTCGTTCTCATTGGAAGTGTTGTTGGTGCGGCCGTGATTCTCGGCAGCCTGGGGGCGACGCTGGCCTTCGCTGGGGTAAATCCGTACACCGTGATTGTTGACAGCATGCGGCAGAGCCAGGAACGAGCCGATCAGTTCTATCGCGGTTTGGGCGTGCCGCAAGATCAGCTTGACCGCGCATCCGCCCAAATGCGGCAGGCCATCGACCTGCTGCCTCGGCTGGTGCCCGTTTCGGTGATCCTCGCCGGCGCCGCCGCTGCCTGGCTCAATCTCACGGTTGGTCGCATCGTGCTCGGCCGGTTTGGCTATCGGCTTCCTCGACTGCCATCCATGCGTGAGTGGGAGGCTCCGGTTCCGCTGATGTGGCTTTTCGTTCTCGGCTTCATCCTAATGGCATGGGGCGGCTCGGTGTCCCCGACTCTGGAAACGGCTGGTCTCAATCTGACTGTGCTCATGCAGGTCGCATTTACGCTGCAGGGATTGATTGTGGCGTGGGTTTTGATGGAACGGTATGGGTCGGCGGTCTGGCTGCGTTGGGTGGCGATTGTCTTCGCACTGACCAACCCACTGTTCAGCCTGGCCGCGTTCTTCCTTGGACTGGCCGATGCCGCATTTTTCCTGCGAGAACGATGGCGGACCAGCGTGTCCGACGCAAGGACATCCTAGCGCGATTTGAGATGAAGGTGATCCTCCTCAAAGACGTCGATGGCCTGGGCCGCACCGGCGCGGTGAAAGAGGTCAAGGAAGGCTACGCCCGCAACTACCTCATGCCGCGCGGGCTTGCGCGCGAAGCCACCGATGGCGCGCTGCGCGCCCTGCGCGACAAGCAGCAGTCGCAGAAGGACCGCGAAGAGCACAAGCAGGCGGAAGCGACCGCCCTGGCCGCGTCACTGGAAGCCTCCGTTGTGGAGGTCAAAGCCCGCGCCGGAGAAGGCGGACGTCTGTTCGGATCTGTGACCGCCCAGGACATTGCCGACGCGCTGTCGGCGCGGGGGTATAACGTCAGCAAGAAACAGGTGGAGCTCGGCGACCCGATCCATGCCGTGGGGTTCTTCAAGATCCCGGTGCGGATCGCACCGGGCGTGGTCGCCCGCGTGGACATCAACGTCGTCGGCACAAGGTAGCCCATGCGCCAGGTGCGCCGGCCCCGGCCGGTGGTGAACCCGACCGGCCGGATGACAGAACGAGAGTCGCTGCGGCGCAGGACCGCGGCGCTGTTCGGCGTGCTCGCCGGACTCTACGGTTCCTCCGAGAAACTCACCCGCCGCGCCGAGCGCCTGGGCGCGCTGAAACTGATGCGCAGCCGGCAGCTCCCGCGGCGCGTGCTGGCCTTGCAGCGGCTGATCTTCGACGACGCCTCCCTGCAGACCGTCCCCCAGGAATCGGAGATCGCGGCCATCCTCGAGGATGCTCAGGAGCGCATCGCCGACCTGATGGCGCAGAAGACTGTCGGGGACGAGCTGCAGCGCCGTGTGGCGGACCGGATGCGCGAGCGGCAGGACGAGTACCTGCGCGAGATCCGCCTGCAGTTAGTGCAGGAGCTGGGCGATCCGGAAACGCCGGCCACGCAGCGCAAACTGGATGAGTTGAACCGGCTCGACCATGTCGGCCTCGCCAAGACCGCGCTGGAAGCCTTCCGCCCGAAGAAGCTCTCCCAGGTCGTCGGACAGGAGCGCGCGATCCGTTCGCTGCTGTCCAAACTGGCCGTGCCGTTCCCGCAGCACGTCATCCTCTACGGCCCGCCTGGAGTCGGCAAGACGACGGTGGCGCGCCTGGTGCTGGAGGAGGCGAAGAAGCTGCCGCACACGCCGTTTGGCAAAGACGCGCCGTTTGTCGAAGTGGATGGATCCACGCTGCGGTGGGATCAGCGCGAGGCCACCAACCCGCTGCTGGGCTCGGTCCACGATCCGATCTACCAGGGTTCCCGGCGCGATTTCGCCGACCTCGGCATTCCCGAACCCAAGCTGGGGCTGGTCACGCGCGCGCACGGCGGCGTGCTGTTCATCGACGAGATCGGCGAGCTCGACGCCCTGCTGCAGGCGAAGCTGCTGAAGGTGCTGGAAGACAAGCGCGTGTTCTTCGAATCGAGCTACTACGACCCGGACCACCCGCATCTGCCGGCGTACGTGCGGCAGCTGTTTGACCGCGGCGCGCCGGCGGACTTTGTCCTCATCGGGGCGACGACGAAGGAACCGGACGAGATCAGCCCGACCCTGCGCAGCCGCTGCGCGGAGGTCTTCGTCGAGTCGCTGTCCCAGGAGGATGTGCAGAAGATCGTGCGGCAGGCCGCGCGGCGCGTGCCGGTGGTGTTGGGCACCGATGTGCCGCGGCTGATCAGTGACTACACCGTCGAGGGCCGCAAGGCCGTCAACCTGCTGGCCGACGCCTTCGGTGTTGCGCTCTACCGCAAGCGCCCGCCGCGGCGGGGCAGCCGCGCGCGGGGCCGGGGGCGTCCGCGGATCACGGCGCGGGACCTCCTCGAAGTCGTGCGTGCCGGCCGGCTGTCCGCGAGCATGTCGGTGAAAGCCTCGGACACGCCGCAGGTTGGGCGGGTCTTCGCGCTGGGCGTCGTGCAGTACGTCGGCTCGATCATCGAGATCGAGGCAACGGCATTTCCGGCCGGCCAGAAGCGCCGCGGCACGATCCGGTTCAACGAAACCGCCGGCACGATGGCCAAGGATTCCGTGTTCAACGCGGCATCGGTGATCCGGAAGATCGCCGGCATCGACGTGGCCAACTACGACGTCCACGTGAACGTCATCGGCGGCGGGCAGATCGATGGCCCCAGCGCGGGGCTGGCGGTGGTGCTGGCGATGCTGAGCGCGATCCAGCGCCGTCCCCTGCGCCAGGACGTGGCGGTGACGGGTGAGGTGTCGATCCAGGGAAAGATCAAGCAGGTCGGCGGCATCCCCGAGAAAATCTACGGCGCCCGGCAGGCGGGCATGCGCAAGATCGTGATCCCGGAAGAGAACCGGCAAGACGTTCCCAGCGACATGAAAGGTATCGAGGTCGTGTTCGCCCCCACGATTGAAGACGTTCTGACCCACGTGATCGTGCGGAAGCGGGGGACGCCCGCTCCACACTGAACCCACAGTTTCTCCCGCCCTTCCACACAGGAACATCGCAAGGGCCGCGCAGGTCCTCCCGAAGGGTTGGCGCCTGCCTTCCCTTGAATAGCCCGGTTGGACCATCTGTCCGGCATTGACAGGCAAACATTTGTTCGCTAGAGTAGTGTGCAGATACGAACGGAGGTTCGGTCGTGTCGGTCATCGTCCCGGTTGAGCGCGTTCCCCCCCAGAACCTTGAAGCGGAGCAGGGTGTGCTGGGGTCGATGCTGCTCGATCGCGACGCCATCGCCCGCGTCGTGGAGATGCTGCGTCCGGAGGATTTCTACCGCGATGCCCATCGCCGCATTTACGAGGGGGTCGTAGATCTCTTCGAGCGCGGCGAGCCGGTCGATCTGATCACGGTGACCGATCGCCTGCGCGACAAGGGCCAGCTCGATGACGTCGGCGGGGCATCCTACGTCACCGCGCTGCTGAACTCGATCCCCACCGCCGCCAACGTCGAGTACTACGCGCGGATCGTGCTGCAGAAGTCGATGCTGCGCCAGCTCATCGCCGCCGGCACCCAGATCGCGCACCTGGGGTTTGAAGGGGAGAACGACGTCGAGCTGCTGATCGACCGCGCCGAGAAGCTGGTTTTCAG
>JBIOXT010000064.1:0-2226 GCA_044869795.1 bacterium
GGAGCAGCGTACGCCTTCGAGCAGTCAGCCAGCATCCCCGGCCCGCACATGTCGCGTGCGCTCTACTGGTTCGGCCGCGCCCTGGCGTTGGATGACCGCGACGGGGAAGCGGTGGCGGTCTGGCGCAGGCTCATCGATCAGGAGTCGGAGTCGGCCTGGGCGGCTCGGGCGATGGTATCGCTCGCGGCGATCAACGAGATTCACGACCGCCTGCCCGATGCCCAGCAGTGGCTTCGGCGTGCGTCTCAGCGATATCCGGATGCGCCTGCCGCAGACGAAGCGCGCTGGCGGCTGGGGTGGTTGATGTTCCGGCAGGGGCGCGTCCACGACGCTGAGCGACAATTCCTGGACTCGGCGGCGCGATTTCCTGGTTCGCCACGGGCCGCGGCCAATCTGTATTGGGGGGCCAAGGTGCGGGCCCGCAGAGGCGGCGATGCCAGTGGGCTGCTGAGCGATGTCGCCCGCACATACCCGCTGACGTTCTACGGCTGGCGCGCCCGGGAGTTGACCGGTGCGCCTGAGCCTGTGCCCCCCAACGCACCAACCGCCGTGCGTCTCGGTGATGATCGAGCCTCGCCAGCGTTCGAAGAACTCGCCGCGCTTGGCTTCGACGACGACGCCGCAGATCTCGTGGCGACGGACCTTGACGCAACCACCGACGTGCCCGTCCTGCAGGCTGCGGCCTGGCTGTGGAGTCGGATGGACGTCTACCATCGGTCGGTGGCCGCCGCGGAGCGTGCCATCCGGCAGGCGATGCGTGAGGGGGCGCTCGCTGATCGCGAGTTGTGGACGCTCGCGTATCCGCTGGCGTACTGGGAGTCTCTTCGCCAGGCCGCGCAGGAGCAGCGCCTCGATCCCTATCTCGTGCTGGCGGTGATACGAGAAGAAAGCCGCTACAATCCGAAGGTCGTCTCGCCGGCTGGGGCGGTGGGGCTGACGCAACTGCTGCCGACGACCGCGTCGGCCGTGGTGGGAGAGGAGATGAGCCCAACGCAGCTGATGGACCCACAAACAAACATCGCCATCGGGTCGCGATACCTGGCCGGGCTGCTGCGGCAGTTCAACGGAGACACTATCTTGGCCCTGGCGGCCTATAATGCCGGTCCGGCGGCGGCCCGGCGGATCGGGCGGCTCCCCCGTACCGACTTCGACATGTTCCTCGAGAGCATCCCCATCAGCGAGACCCGTGCCTACGTGCAGCGGGTGCTGCAATCCTACCGCATCTACCGCTGGCTGTATCCGTAGACGTTACGGCTCGGTCTGAACGCTGTTCCCGCCGCGCTCCTTGGCATTCCGGAGCGCCCGCTCCGCCCGGCGCAGGAGCGTGTCCAGTGAGCGATCGGCCTCCTCCCGAGCGGCGACACCCGCGCTGGCGTGCAGGGTGAGGGTCCCTTCGCCCACTGGTACCGGGGTGGATGTCACCCGGGCGCAGACGCGTTCGGCCACCGTTTCGGCGCTGCTGATATCGGTGACTGGCAGGAGGCAGACGAATTTGTCGGCCCAGTACCGAGCCAGCAGGTCCTCAGTGCGGAAGAGCTCGCGGCAGATCTGGGCGAACTGCATCAGGACGGTATCGCCCGCAGCGGACCCATACTGATCGTTGACCTCCGCAAACTGATCGAGGTCAAACATGATAACCGACAGGGCTTCGTGATGCCGGGTCGCGCGGGCCAGCTCGCGCTCTCCCAGGTCGAAGAAGGCCCGGCGGTTGAGCGCGCCGGTCATAGGATCCGTACTGCGCGACCGCTCCAGCTCCCTCATCAAACGTTCGTTTTCCTTGCGCAGCGCCCGTCGTTCCAGCGCCCGCTCGATCGTGGCCCGCAATATCTCAACGTTGGGGAACGGCTTCATGATGTAGTCGAAGGCGTCGCCTTCTCGCAGCGCCTCGACTGCGGTGCTCAGGTCGGGCACACCGGTTAGGAAGACGACCTCCACGTAGCGATCGGCGGCTTTTGCCGCGCGCATCACATCCAGTCCGCTCGTCTGAGGCATCAGCACGTCGGTGATTACCACGTCGTACTGGCCCGTCGCCAGCCGGCTGACAGCCGCGGCACCATCGGCGCATGCCTCCACGCCGTGCCCCAGCGATGTGAAGTAGCGGACCAGGAGGGCGCGGAGACTCTCGTCGTCCTCGGCAATCAGCAGGCGTCCAGGCGCCATATGATGGAACTTCGCCACAGGCACTGGTTTCCTCCGGAGCGGCACCAGATGCGGCCGCCCGCGCTG
>JBIOXT010000065.1:0-3202 GCA_044869795.1 bacterium
GAGATCACCGCCTTCGTCGTGATCCTCATCGTGTTGATGATCCGCCCGTACGGGCTGTTCGGGACGGAGCACATCGAGCGGCTGTGAGCCTGCGGCCGGCCGGGGACTTCAAGACCACCTACGCGGCGGACATGGCGCTCCTCGACACCCGGTTGTACCGCGCCGGCTTCTGGGTGCTGCTCGCGGCCCTCGCGCTCGCTCCGCTGTGGCTGCGGAACTACCTCTTCCTGCTGAACATCATCGGCATCTTTGCCGTCGGGGCCTGCGGCCTCACCCTGCTGACCGGATTCACGGGGCAGATTTCCCTCGGGCATGCCGCGTTCATGGCGATCGGCGCCTACACGTCGGCGGTCTTCACCCAGGCGATGAGCACCCGCGTCCCGGAGATCTCGCTGTTCGGTCTCACGTTTCCCGGCCTGGGGATCTGGTTTCCGCTGGCCGTGCCGCTGGCGGGCGTGGTGAGTTTCCTCTTCGGCGCCCTCGTCGGGCTGCCGTCGCTGCGGATCAAAGGGCTGTACCTTGCCATCGCCACCCTGGCCTTCCAGTTCCTGACGGAGTATGTGATCATCCATATCTTCGGCGGCGTGGGTGCGATCGGCGTGGCGTCACCGCAGATCGGACCGTGGAAACTGCGGGACGAAACACAATTCTACTACCTGCTGCTGGTGATCTGGCTGGCGGCCGGCGTCTTCACCGCCAACCTTGCCCGCAGCCGGATCGGTCTGGCGTTCATGGCGATCCGTGATCGCGACTACGCGGCGCAGGTCTTGGGAATCAATCTCCTTTACTACAAGACCCTGGCCTTCGGCATCGCGGCGTTCTACGCCGGCGTGGCGGGAAGCCTGTGGGCGCACTACACCAAACTGATCTCGCCGGAGCACTTCAACATCGGGATCTCGATCGACTACATCGCGATGGTCGTCATCGGCGGGCTGACCAGCGTCTGGGGACCGCACCTGGGGGCCGCCTTCGTGCGGGTCCTCTCCGACGGCCTGAGGATCGTGACGCCGATGCTGGTCAGCGTCCTGCCGGTCTTCGCGAAGATCGCCACGCCGCTGCGGGAGATCATCTTCGGGGTCATCCTCATCGCGCTGCTGATCTGGGAGCCGGGCGGGCTGGCGATGCTGCTGCGGAAACTCAAGCGCCGGCTGGATCTGTGGCCCTACACGTACTAACTAACGTGCCCCGTGCCTCGAGCCTCGAACGTTCGAGAACGTCTACCGGGTGACGCGAGGCACGAGGACACGAGGAACGAGGCACGGCAGTTTAGGCGAGCCACCGCTTGCGCCGCTTGTAACTCTTGATCTCGGTAAAGCGCCGCCGCTCGGCGCCCCGGATGCCCAGGTAGAATTCTTCGACGTCGGCATCCTCCCGCAGGGTGGCGGTGGGCCCGTCGAGCACGATCTTGCCGTTCTCCATCACGTAGCCGAACGAGGCCAGCTCCAGCGCCATGCGGGCGTTCTGCTCCACCAGCAAGATCGTCATGCCGGCGTCGGTATTCAGCCGGGACACCAGCTCGAAGATCTCCCGCGCCACCATCGGCGCCAGGCCGAGACTGGGTTCATCCAGCAGCATCAGTCTGGGTCCGGCCGTCATCGCGCAGCCGATCGCGAGCATCTGCTGCTCTCCGCCGGAGAGATACCCGGCCCGCACTTTGCGCCGTTCGGCCAGGCGCGGAAAGTAGCCGTAGACCTGCTCGATCACCTCGCGGCCACGGCGGTTCAGCGCGGTGCCGACCAGCAGGTTCTCTTCAGCCGTCAGCTCCTCGAACAGCCGGCGCCCCTCCCGGACCATCACGATGCCCTGGCGCGCGGTGTCCTCGGGAAGGCGGTTCTCGATGCGCCGCCCGCCGTAATCGATGCTGCCCCTGGTCACCTCACCGCGCTCCAGCCGGATCAGCCCGGTGATCGCCTTCAGGGTCGTCGTCTTCCCGGCGCCGTTGGCGCCGATCAACGCCGTGATCTTGCCTTCGGGCACCTGCAGGGAAACGCCCTTGAGGACGAGGATGGTCCCCCAGTACACGACTTCAATGTTGTTGACGGTGAGCACGGAAAGACGTGCCTCGTGCCTCGAACCCCGGCCTCAGCTGCTTCGAGGGACGAGGAACGAGGCCCGAGGCTCGTGGGTTGAAGTTAGAATCCCAGCCAGTCCCGGCGCCGTTCGATGGTCACCGTCTTCAAGATGGTCACCCTGCCGTTGCGGACGGTGACGATGCGCGTCGTCGTCGAGGGGCGGTGATCCGTGCGGGTCAGCGTGATAGGCGGGGCCAAGCCTTCCGGATCCCACTCTTTCAACGTCTCCAGCGCCGATCGGACCGATGGACCGCTGAACCCGCCGAGCCGTGAGTAGGTGGCCCAGTTATCGACGATGATCTCCAGGCCCTTGCGCAGCAGCAGGACGTTCAACCATCCGCGGACATACGACGCGATGTACGGCGTCTGCGTCGTGCCCCACGTGAAATCGGGCTGCCTGTTGTAGAAGCGCCGCAGGGCGTCGAACATCTTCGCACGCCCATCGGCGGGCTCCCCGTAGTAGGTGTGGGGCGTGCTGGCCAGCACGCCTTCGGCGTCTTTGCCGATCAGCTTGATCATGTTCTCGTCAAACCCCCACACGTTGACGACGAAGCGGGTCGTCAAACCCGCGGCACGCGCGTCGCGCACGATCACCGAGGCGGAGTTGGTCGTCCCGCCGATCCACGCGAAGTGGGCGCCGAACGCCTTCACCGCCTGAACCTGCGACCGAGCCTCCAGCGCAGCCAGCGCCACGATCTGATCCTGGCCTACCTCGAAGCCCAGTTCCTGCGCGTAGGCCTTGCCGGCAGGGATCGGGGCGAGGCCGTAGGGGTGATCGGGGTACATGAAGACGATCTTCGGTCTGGCGATGCCCTGCTCCGCCGCCACGTCTCTCAGGTAGCGGAGGACCGCCCGCAGCTGGTCGGAGTAGCTGCTCACCGGGTAGAAGTTGTACGGTGTCTTGGCCGGATCGTCCAGATGCGAAGAATAGCTGGCCGAGATGTAGGGCACCTGGTCATCGGAGATCTGGCCCTTCAGGGCCTCGGTGTCGCCCGTGCCCCAGCCGATGATCGCGTTGACCCTGTCCACGTTCACGTACTTCCGGTACAGCGAGTGGCCGTTTCTCGGGGGGCCGGTCCGCTGGCCACTCGGCCGCCAGATCGTCCAACGATGCGCTGGCCGCGACGGAC
>JBIOXT010000066.1:0-2433 GCA_044869795.1 bacterium
GCCGCCGGCGAATCCATACGCGCGTTCCACCGCTCCGGCGTAAAAATCCAGCATCTCCGCCGCCGCGCGCGCGACACGCGTGCCCAGCCCCCGCAGCTGCTGGCGGCGTGGGGGCGTGGCGATCACCTGCTCCGTAACGTTCAATCCCACCATCTTGATCGGGATGCCGCTGGTGAAGACGGCGTGCGCGGCCTCTGGGTCGAAGTAGATGTTGAACTCCGCCGCCGCGGTCACGTTGCCGTGCGTGCGCGAGCCTCCCATCAGGCAGATTTCCGGGATGCGGCCGGCGATGCGCGGCTCTTTCCGCAGCGCCAGCGCGATGTTGGTCAGTGGTCCGGTGGGCACAAGCGTGACGCCGTCGGTGCGCATGACCGTGACGATGATGAAGTCGACGGCGTGCATGTTCACCGTCTTGGTGGACGGCGCCGGCAATTCTGGTCCATCCAACCCCGTCTGGCCGTGGATCTCCGGGGCGTGGCGCGGGGCGCGCACCAGTGGACGGGCGGCCCCCTGGGCGACCGGAATCTGTGTGAGCCCGGCGAGTTCAACGACCTTCAGCGCGTTCACCGTAACTTTCTCGATGCTCTGGTTCCCTGCGACGGTGGTGATGCCCAGCACGTCGAGCCGTTTCGCGGCGAGGAGAATCGCCATAGCGTCGTCATGCCCGGGATCGCAGTCGAGGATCACCTTCCGTGTCACATCACACCTCCCGCGTGGCGTACGGCAGATCGATGCCAATCCGGTGTGCGGCGAGGAACGCCGTAATCTCCTCTCGGGTCGGCATAGCCGTGCCGGTGCCGAGTTTGGACACTGCCACCGCACCGGCGACGGCCGCGAGCGTCGCCGCCGACCGCAGGGGCAGCCCAAACGCCAGGCCCGCAACAAACGCCGCGTCGAAGGCATCGCCAGCTCCCGTCGTGTCCCGTACTTGAACGGGAAACGCGGGCTGTGTAAACGACTCGGATCGCGTCGCAATCAACACATCCTGCACGCCGCGTTTGAGGACCACGAGCGACGGTCCCCGGGCGAGCAGGGCCGCAATGAGTTGGCCTGGGCTGCCGGGTCCGGCGAGCCGCAGCGCTTCTTCCTCGGTCAGCAGCAGCACCGACGTCGCCGCCAGCACCCGGCCGATGCGCTCGTCAGGGATCCGATGTAGCAGCGGACCGGGATCGAAGACCGTCGTCCGCCCGTGCGCGTGCGCCCGCGTGATCGCTTCCTCGATGGGATCCGGATTCTGCACCAGCACCCATCCGTCGCTCATCACCCACGCCGCTTGCTCTACGATCGGACGCCATTCGCCGGGAAGGTGGTCCGGGCCGCGAACTCCCATGCTGCCCACGAAGACGTGCTGCCCTTCGCGATCCACGAGCACGGTCGAGACCGTCGTCCGCCCCTCAAAATGCAGGACGTGCTCCACGTCCACCGCTTCCTGACGAAGCGAGGACAGGATCTGATCACCGAAGATGTCCTGGCCTACCCAGCCCAGCGCGACCGCGCGAAGACCCAGCCGCGCTGCGACGACCAGGCAGTTGCCGAGCCCGCCTGGTTCGACCGCGAGGCGTTCCACCACCTGATGCGCCTGGGGTGTGATAGGAAACGACTGGATGGGCACAACGAGATCGGCGACGATCCCGCCCACGGTGACAAACGCCGGGCGCTGCACCTAGGCCTCGCCCCGTACGATTCGCTCTGACCAGCCTTTGCTAACCACTGGAGTCACCTGAGCGAATCGTACGGGGCGAGCGACCCAGCTGCTCACGCCGCCAGGCCACGATCGCCGCGCCGAGCGTCAGTGGAAGCAGGGGAATGATGCCGAGCAGCCATGCCGGCCCCAGGCGGGGGACTCTCACGATCCGCTCACTGCCGAGCACGGGGCGGCCGGATGCGTCCAGCAGGGCGACCTGCATCGTGCCGTGGACCTGGATTTTGAAGCCTGTGAAATCCGCGGTCTGCCCGGCCGGGCGCTCAATCACTTCGTACCCCAGGGCTTCACCGGTCTTTTGCTCGACGCGGTACGGCCGGATGGTGATTGCCTCCACACCGGACGCGCCGGCTACCTGGAGCCGGTTCCCGGCCAGAGACTGCGTGTACTCCCACCGCCAGCCATCCGATCGTCCCTCCGTGCTTTGAGGGTTGGTGAGGTGCGCATACGCGAGGTCGTTGTACTCGCGCGCCGCGAACGGCTGGAAATACAGCACCTGATCCCGCCGCGCGTAAATCGTGGACGACGGTTCATCGGCGCGTTCGGGAACCGTCCAGCGAGTCTGAGGGACGATCGTGAAACCCACACCCTCGCGGCGATGGTTGAACGCTACGAGGCTCCGCTGGCTCCCCGCCACGATCTGGCCGTCTGGCCCGCGCACCCGGATGGTGTAGGTTCCTGCGGGCAGGTTGACGAGAAAGCCCTCATGGACCTCACTGCTGAACAACTGG
>JBIOXT010000067.1:0-9131 GCA_044869795.1 bacterium
CCGTGCTGGCCCGCGCGCACGAGATCCCGTTCATCGTCGCCGCCCCGCTGTCGAGCGTGGACTTCAGCACGCCCGACGGCAGCAGCATACCCATCGAGGAGCGCCCGCCGGAGGAAGTGACGCACCTCGCCGGTGTGCGGATCGCGCCCGAGGGAACGGCGGCCCTCAACCCCGCGTTCGATGTCACGCCGCACCATCTGATCACGGCCATCGTCACCGAGCGGGGCGTCGCGTATCCACCGTACATCGCGACCCTGCGCCGCCTTGCCGAAGGGGCGCAGGTGAGATCGTAGATGAGCGGCAAGCCACGCACCGCCCGGCACCTGGTCCTGGGGCTGCTGGCCGTGACCTGGATCATCTGTGTGCTCGCCTCGATCCGCCACCGCGACCTGGAATGGCTTCAGTACATCCGCATTGACGTGGTCTGGCTCCAGGTGCTGCTGCTGGGCATCGGCGTGTACGGCACGATCCTGCTCGTGGCCGGCACCGTCACCCGCTCGGGCCGGCAGCCGCTCCCATCCCCGGTGCCTGCCTTCGTCAGCATCATCCTCCCGGCCAAAGACGAGCAGGCGGTGATCGAGGCCAGCGTCCGCAGCCTCTGCGCGCTGGACTACAGTGACCAGACCGGCCGGCCGATGTTCGAAGTGATTGTGGTCGATGACTGCTCGACCGATCAGACGGCAGGCATCTTGAGCCGGCTGTCGGCGGAGCTCCCGATCCGTGTCGTTCGCACCGCCGAAGGCAGCGTCGGGAAGGCCGCGGCGCTGAACCGCGGCGTGGCCGTCTCGCGCGGCGACCTCCTCGCCGTGTTCGACGCCGATGCGCGGGTGGGACCGGACTTTCTCCGGCTGATGGTCGCGCAGGCCGGCGGGGAGCGGACCGGTGGTGTGCAAAGCCGGCGCATGGTGTACAACGCGGCCATGAATCACGTGACCCGCCGGCAGGACGACGAGTACCGCGTCGTCCTCCACGCGCTGCAGCAGGCCCGCCAGGTCCTGGGCGGGATGGTGTCCTTCGTCGGCAACGGCCTGCTGGTCCGGCGGACGGCGCTGGACGACGTGGGGGGATGGAAGGAGGACGCGCTGACCGAGGATCTGGATCTGTCGACCCGCCTGCACCTCGCGGGTTGGGAGATCCAGTACTGCCCCGAGGCGGTGGTCTGGGAAGAGGCCGTGCCGACGCTGCGCCAGTTCATTCGCCAGCGCGCCCGCTGGTTCGAGGGATCGCTGGGCTGTCTGGGGGACTACCTGCCGAGCATCCTGTTCAGCCGCACGAGCCTGTTCAAGCGGCTAGACATGCTGCTGTTCCTGGCCGGTTCCCTGTTCGTGCTGCTGGGGGTGGTGACGACGAACCTGTACGGCGTGCCGCCGCTGCTGGGCAGCCTCGTCCTCTACCTGCAGCTGCCCCGCTGGATTACGACGTGGCTGCCGTCGGCGGGACTGGTCTCTTTGATCATCAGCGTGATCGTGGCCGTGCGGGGGCATCTGCGCGAGGCGGCCATGCTGATCGCGCGGCTGCTGGCATTCTCGCTGGTTACGCCCATCGTCGGCGCCATCGCCATCCGGCGGTACGTGCGGGCGGCGATCACGGGACGGGTGGTCTGGGACAAGACGCTGCACGGCGCCGTCGCGCCGGAGGAGTAGCCGCCGGCAGAGCTACATCAGCGTGGCGTAGATTTCCCGGAGGCGGCGGCTTACCAGATCCAGCGAGTGCTCCTCCGCGACGCGGCGCGCGCCCGCAGACAGCACGTTGTAGAGTGCGCGGTCGGCCGCCAGCGTGCGCAGGTGCCCGGCGAACTCGTCTGCTGACCCGCCTTTCAGGCAGCTGACGCCGTGCACGAAGCGTCCGGCAAAGCACTCCGCATCGCGGAGCAGTAGCGGCCTGCCACAGGCAGCCGCTTCGAGTACGGCGATCCCCTCGTTTTCGATGCCGCTGGGGAAGAAGAACACATCACCCGCCGCGTACGATTCGGCCACATCCTCAACGTATCCGGTGAACAGCACGTTGTCCGGGGCCCTGCTGATAATCCGTCGCGTCTCCGGCGTCACCGCCGGGTGGATGCGTCCAAACCAGACCAGGGTCATGTCCGGGAGCCGGCGGGCGACGTCGCAGAAGAGATCGACCCCCTTGCGCTGGATCACCAACCCCACCGAGAACGGCACCAGGCCTCGCAGCCCGTAGCGGGCCCGGCCTGCCGCACGATGGGGCAGTCCCGGCGCGAACCGCTCCAGATCAACCCCGTTGCTGACGACCTCGATCGGCCGGTCGAAGTCATATCGCTCCAGCACCGTCCGGGCGTAGGGCGAAGGGGCGATGACCAGATCCGCCTTGCGGTGGAAGTAGCGGAGATACCGGCTGAGGTAGGGCGCAACCCGAGTGCTGAGGCGAAAGTTGTTCACGAAGTCTTCCGTGGTCACATGGCCGTGCGTGATCACCGGCCGGCGACCGGCGTAGCGCTCGAGCATGTAGAGCGATCCGGGCCCGACGGCGTGGACATGCAGGATGTCAAACGGTATCGTCGGGTCGGTCGTCACGTCGATGCCGGCGCGGGTGAGGGCGGCGACCAGATTCTCGTGGGCGCGGCGCATACCGCCCCCCCAGTGAGGAGACGGAACCTGCTCGAGGAATGAACAGACCCTCACGTCCGTATCGGCGCGGCGGCGCCGTGCCCGGGGCGAATCGCCAACCGCACGCTGCGCGTCACGGTGTCGAGCACCAGGCCCGGAATATCCAGGCCGGCCTCGGCCCGTGCGGCCTCCTCGAGCGTCGGCTGCGTGCGCGGGTGGGCCGGCAGGAACAGACTGCAGCAATCTTCATACGGGCGGGCCGAAATCTCGTACGTCTCCAACGCCTGGGCCTTCGCCACGATCTCGGTCTTGTCCCATCCGATCAGCGGGCGCAGGACCGGGAGCGCCGTTGCCGCGTTGATTGCGGCAATCGATTCGACCGTTTGGCTGGCGACCTGTCCCAGGCTCTCACCGGTCACCAGCGCCCTGGCGTGCGTTCGCTCGGCCAGAACGTCGGCGATCCGCATCATCATCCGGCGCATCGTGATGACCCGCAGTCCTTCCGGGGTGCGGTCGTGGACCGCGCGCTGGACCTCGGTGAACGGTGCGATCCACAGGTCGACGCCGCCGGTGTAGCCGGCGAGGATCCCGCAGACGTCGACGGCCTTCTCTTTGGCCCGCTCGCTGGTGAACGGGAAGCTGTGAAAGTGGACGCCGGACAGGGTCATCCCGCGGCGCGCTGTCAGCCACGCCGCGACCGGGCTGTCGAAGCCGCCGGAAATCAGCGCCAGCACGCGTCCGCCCGTGCCGGTGGGCAGCCCGCCCGGGCCGGGCGTGGACTGCGTGGAGACATAGGCATGCTCCCGAATGTCGACGCGCACCAGGAGGTCGGGGTGCTTCATCTGCGCCGCCAGCTGTGCAAAGCGGCGGCGGATCGCCGCCCCGATCTCGCTCGCGGCTTCCATCGAGGGAAGGGGAAAGCGTTTGTCAGCCCGCCGGACGTCGACCTTGAAGGTGCGAATCGACGCGACCGCGGCAAGGGCGGCGTCGGTCATCGAGACCGCGGCCGCGGTGATCGCGTCCCGCGTCGGCGCCACGACCGCGATCGGACTGAACGAGACGATCCCGAAGACTTTGCGCAGCCGGTCGGCGGTGTCGGCGGGATCCGCGTCGACGCTGAGGAGAATGCGGCCGAAGGACACCTTGGCACGCGCGGGGCCCACGTCGGCGACCGCGCGCAGGACATTCCGCCGCAGGGTCTCCAGGAAGAAGCCCTGGTTTTGCCCCTTCAGCGCGATCTCGCCGTAGCGGATGAGGAAGTCGCTCATCGGCTCAGCGCGCGCAGTTCGGGCAGCGCGCCTTCCACCGCAGCGGCAGCGGCGTCGATCTCGGCGGCGGTGGTGAACCGGCCCACCGAAAAGCGCAGGCTCGCGCCGGCCTGCTCGGGCGTACGCCCGATGGCCAGCAGGACGTGGCTGGGAGTCGGGCGGTGGGAATGGCACGCCGATCCCGTGGAGACGTAGACTCCGTCCATCTCCAGGCGATGGAGCAGCGTCTCGCCGCGGGTCCCGGAAAAGGTGATGTTGAGAATGTGCGGCGCCGCGCCCTGGTCGGGCGTATTGGCGGTGACGCCGGGGATGCGCCCGAGGCGGTCCCGCAGCCGGGCCGTCAGCGCGGCCATCCGCGCCGTGAGCTCATCGAAATCCGCCGCCAGCAGCCGCGCGGCTTCGCCCATGCCGGCAATCCCGGGAACGTTCTCGGTCCCCGCGCGGAGGGCCCGTTCCTGGTCCCCGCCGCTGACCAACGGCGCCAGCCGCACCCCGCGCCGCACGTACAGCGCCCCGATTCCCTTCGGCCCATGCACTTTGTGGCCGGAGATCGACAGCAGATCGATCCCCGACCGTGACGGCCGCAGGGGAATCTTCCCCCAGGCCTGCACGGCATCGACGTGGAGCAGGACCGTCCCTCCCGCGGCGCGATGCGTCGCGATGGCACGGGCCAGGTCGTCCAGCGGTTGGATGGTGCCGATTTCGTTGTTGACCGCCATCACCGAGACCAGCGCGGTGTCGGGCCGCAATGCGGCGGCCAGCGCCGCCGGCGAGATCCGGCCGGCCGCGTCGACGGACAGCTCGGTGACCTCGAAGCCCTCGGCGGCCAGCCCTCTGGAGGGGGCGAGTACCGAGGCGTGCTCGATCGCCGACACGATGAGATGCCGTCCGCGGGCCGCGCGGGCGGCCCCCAGGATGGCCAGATTGTTGGCCTCGGTTCCCCCCGAGGTAAAGACGATCTCCGCGGCCGGCACCCCCAGCGAGCCTGCGATGGCCTGCCGGGCGGATTCCACCAGCCGCTCGGCTTCAAGCCCTTTTCCGTGCAGGGACGACGGATTTCCGAACTCCGTGGTCAGGGCCTGGGTCATGGCCTCGACGACCAACAGGTGGGGACGGGTCGTCGCCGCGTTGTCGAGGTAGACGGCGGGTGTCATGTCACCCTTGATGGTACCTCCGCGGCGGCGGCGGCCGCAATCTTCCCACAAAGTTGCCGCCGAACTTTTCCCGCAGCCGTCGGCGATGGCCCTCGTCTTGCTTCTTTTCCCGTAGTGAAGACCAGAATCTGTGAGGCCGGTTTGACGGCCGTGAGGTGACATTGATCATGAGCAGGCGGGTGCACTGGCTCGCCATGTTGGTCGTATTGCCGCTGCTGGCGTGGCAGGGGGTGACGTCTGCGCCGACCCTGGCTGGGGACCCCGACCGTGTGGTCGTGGTCTTCAATGGTCAGGGATTGCCCGCCGATGCCGCCGACACCGTCCGCGCTGCCGGAGGCACCGTGGTGGAGATGATCCCCGAACTGGGCGTCGTCGTCGCCGAAGCGATCGGCGGGACGGGCGAGGACCTCTCCGACCGATTGCGAAAGGCCAAGGACGTCCAGGGCGTCGGACCCGATATCCAGATGGACCTGATCGGGATGGGCGCGACCTGGGAGGAGGGTGCGCCCGGGGTCGCTGGGCACACGCCGGTTGATTTCCCCTTCACCGGAAACCCGCCCGACTGGTTCTACACATCGACGGCCCAGCAGTGGTCCGTCAAGCGCGTTGGAGCCACGGGAGGTGGCGTGCCCGGAGGGTCGAGTCCCGGCGCCTGGGATGTCACGTTCGGCGCGGGGGCCAGGATCGCCATCCTGGACACCGGCGTCTCGAACTACCATCTCGACATCCAGCCGAACCTGGTCTACAACGTGTCGTTTGTCAGCCCCAACAGCTGCGACGACGGTTCGCCGGTCGATCAGGCGGGCCACGGAACGTGGGCCGCGTCGCTGGCCGCGGGGGCGAAGGGCCCCGGTTCCGGACTGGTGATCGGGGTCGCCCCGCAGGCACAGATCCTCAACATCAAAGTCCTGCGCCGCACGCCGCTGGCGGGGCCGATGCCGGCCGGTGTTCCGGACACCCCGTTTGAGCGATGCCGGTTGGGCAGCGGGAGCGGATTGTTCTCCTGGATCCTCGCCGGGATCATCGACGCCGCGCAGCAGGGTGCCGATGTCATCAACATGTCTTTCGGCGGGACCATCGCCAAGACCAGTCCCGGCGGCGGGCCGCTGCTCGCAGCATTCAACCGGGCGGTAAACTACGCGACCGCGCGGGGCGCGGTGGTGATCGCGTCTGCCGGGAACAGCGCGCTCGATCTGAACAAGCTGCAGTCGTTTGTCGTGCTGCCGACCGAGGCCGCCAACGTCATCACGGTCATGGCCACGACGAATCCTGCGGTTCCGCCGTCGGCGGCCTGTTTTGGCCTGGACTGCCTGGCCCCGTACAGCAACTACGGATCGAGCCTCCATGGGCTCGCCGCGCCGGGGGGCAACAGCCCGTCGGGTGCGGCTCCAGGGCCGACCGGGTTCGTCCGCGGGGCATGCAGCCCCGGTCTGGCGGGCACCGGCGTCGGCCATCCGGCCGGCTCGGGCCTGCTCCCGGTCGGCAGCTTCGGCTGCGTGACGAACAGCGCCGCGACGCAGCATTCGTACTACGTCCAGGGCACCGGCACGAGCGCGGCTGCCCCCCTGGTCGCCGGCGTGGCCGCTCTGATCAAGGCCGCGGATCCGGGTGCCGGTCCGTCGCAGATCAGGACACGGCTGCAGCAGACCGCCACGGACATCGGCAAGAACGGATACGATGAATTCTTCAACTTCGGGCTGGTGAACGCGTGTAGGGCAGTGGGCGCGAACTGCCCATAGCCTCCGCACACTCCGCACCTTCCCAGGGGGCCGGATCGCATCCGGCCCTCTGGCTTTTGGGAGTCCGGCAGGAGGCCCTGCTCCTCCAGCAGAATGACTCCGCAATTTCCTTTCTCCGGAGGCACCCAAGGTACCCTCAGTCCGTCACCCAGGCACGAAAGGGGGGATGTCGGTGGATCGCCGTTGGTCATGGAAGGTGATGGCAGTCTGTATTGCTCTGCTCATCCTCGCTCCGGCCGGTTCCGTGGGCACGGCCACGGGCCAGGCCGGTGATCTGCGGGGGGCCCGCATCAAGGGCCAGCCGATCGAAGACCTCTTGTCGTCCGGTGGTTTCGCCGCCGTCTACGGGTCGGATCTCAGCTTCGATACCGACCAAACACGAGGGGAAGTGATGCGGGGTCTCCGCGATGCGGGGCGCGGCGGGAACACGTACGTCAACGATCCGTGCTCCGATCAATCTCCGGCCAACCCGGTGCTGACCCGGCGCCGCCGCGTCGTGCAAAGTGAAACCGAGATCGCGGTGCTCAATACGTCCGGCTCCATGGGCAAGAGAATGGTCGCCGGGTTCAACGACTCCTACGGATTCTATGACAACCGGCAGGGACTGTCCGGATTCGCGTATTCACTGGACGGCGGCAGCAACTGGGTCGACGGCGGGGGCCTGCCGCCAAAGGTTCCGGCGGTGGGTACGGGCAACCCGCCGACCACGTTCCCGGCCGGGGCCGACCGCTATTTCGGTGATCCCGTGGTGGTCGCCCATCACAAGACCCAGACGTTCTACTACTCCTCGATCTATCTGAGCACGAACGGCTACTTCACGATCGGCGTCAATCGCGGCCGGTTCGTACAGGCGGCCGCAGGGACGCCGGAGAGCCAGTCCAATACGCGCTGCCTGAACGATCCGTCCCAATTTGAGGTCCCCGATCCGGCGACCAACAAGGAGCGCGTCGTCTGGGATGCGCCGGTGGAGGCGGTGATTCCGCCCTACGTCGTCTCCGGCGACCTCCTCGACAAGGAGTGGCTCTACGTCGACCAGAGAACCGGCACGCTGTATCTGACGTACACGCGCTTCACGGCGACGGGGGAAACGCCCATCGAGATGGTCCGCTGCGTGGCCTGCGCGTTTAAGACGGGTCCGCTCACCGCGGCCGACTGGACGACCCCGAGCGTCATCGTTCCCAACGAGCTCTTCGACTTCAACCAGGCGACCCAGCCGATCACCACGCCGACGGGGCGGGTCATCGTGACGTGGATCATGCGCCGGTTCTCCACGGTCGCACCCTTCCCGGAGATTGAGAACCGCATCGAGTACGCCTACTCCGATGATGACGGCGTCACCTGGACCTCGGAACGGTTGATCGCGATCGTGAACCCGCAGCGGGAGCCCAACGGATACAACCGGCTGCGCGCCACGATCCTCAACGCGCCGTACATCGCCGTCGACAAGGGCGAGGACGACGGCGTCGACACAGCCCCAGAGACGAGGCGGAACGAGTTCGGCAACGTCTACGTGACGTACTTTTCCGGGAAGACGCCGTTGCCGCTCACGGGGGTCATCAAGGCGGCGGACATCTTCGTCAGCCGTTCCGCCAACGACGGCGTGTCGTTCGACGCGCCCGTCAAGGTGAACGACGATGCCACGAATACGACGCACCTCTTCCCGACGGTCCAGGCGAACAAGAATGGAAGCGTCTTCGTCGACTGGATCGACCGGCGAAATGATCCGGTGGACAACCGCCTCAACGAGACCTGGGCCAACGTGTCCCATGACGGCGGCCTGTCCTACGGTCCAGACCGCCTGGTCTCGGATGTCGCCACGACCTGGTTCGTCCGGGCCGATGCGCGCCCGAACATGGGCGACTACAACTCCAGCGACCTGCTGGGGTTCAACTCGTTCGTCGTCATTTGGGCGGATGGACGCTTCCCGCCGCCGATCAACAGAACCTGCGCGGCCACGACCGCGGTCCCGTGTCCGGTGGGCACGCCGCAGCCAAACGCCACCCCCGATGTGATCTTCGGGATCGCCAACGGGCTCGGCGAAGGTCCTTAGGAGACGCCGCGCCACGCGTGGTTCGCCGGGTGGGGAGAAATCTCCACCCGGCGCTTTTGTGCCCGCCGTTTTCGTGTTACAATGCCGTACCAGCAGGGCGAAGACGGGGACACGTACACCGGATCCGGATCCACAGCGAGCGGGAGATCGGTGAGAGCCCGCGGACACCAGCCGGCCGAAGATCACCCCGGAGCCGTGCCCCAGAAACTGGGCAGTGACCGGAGTAAGGGGCGCCGGAGTCTCCACCGTGACCGGGAGCGCGGAACGGTGTGGAACCGTTCCGCGGCGAGCGCTGAGCTGACATCGCCGGTCGACTGACGCCGATCGACGGTCCAGTTTCAGAAGCAGGGTGG
>JBIOXT010000068.1:0-6865 GCA_044869795.1 bacterium
CGGCACCGACGCTGAACGCCGCCAATCACTCCACCGCGGCATTGCCGGAATGGCTGGAGGTGATAGTCATCCGTGGGGGCGCGGGGATGGCAGCGCTGGCCATCGGGGCGATCTTCCTCGCGGCCACCGGCCACGACCCGTGGTGGGCCTATCGCGAAATGATGATCGGCGCGCTCGGCTCGTCCTTTGCCATCGAGCAGACGATGATCAAGGCGATCCCCCTGATGCTGACCGGGCTAGGGGTAGCCCTGGCGTTCACCATGGGTCTGTGGAATATCGGCGCGGAAGGGCAGTTGGTGGCGGGCGCGCTGGCCGCCAGCTGGCTCGCCCTGACGGCCTCCCTCCCCGCCCTGGTGATGCTCCCAGGCCTCATCCTGCTCGGCGCCGCCGGTGGCGCGGTCTGGGCGTTCATCCCGGCGGCACTGAAAGCCTTCGTCGGTGTCAACGAGATCATCTCCACCCTAATGCTGAACTACATCGCGCTGCTGTGGGTGGATTACATGGTCTTCGGCTCGTGGGCGGATCCGACGGCCTTCAGCTTTCCTTACTCCCGCCCGTTTCCACCACAGGCGCACTTCCCCGTGCTGGTAGGGGACATCCACATCGGTCTCGTCTTCGCCCTGATGGCCGCGGTCCTGCTGGCGGGACTCCTGCAGCGGACGCACTGGGGATACGAGATTCGCACTATCGGGGCCAGCCTACCAGCGGCGCGCTACGCGGGCATGCGCGTACGGCGGAACGTGCTGCTGGTGATGGCGGCAAGCGGTGCGTTAGCGGGTCTGGCCGGGGTGGGCGAGGTCAGCGGCGTCATCCACCGGATTCAGCAGGGCATATCGCCCGGCTACGGGTTCACGGCGATCATCATCGCCTGGGTGGCCCGGCTCAATCCCTGGGCGGTGGTCCTGGTGGCGGTGCTGTTCGCCGCACTGCTGAACGGTGGGTTCGTCATCCAGACGGCGGGCGTGCCCGCCGCGATTGCCTACATGATCCAGGCCTCAGTGCTTTTCCTGGTGCTCGCCAGCGAACACCTACTGCGCCGAGTGCGGCGGCGCCGGGCCCTGGCGCGGACGCGGGCGGTCCTAGAAGTCGGACGATGAACCCGGAACAGATCGTCGCGCTCCTCGCCGTGACGGTGGTGACGGGGACGCCCCTGATCTTCGCCGCGATCGGGGAGCTTCTGGCGGAGCGCAGCGGCGTCCTCAACCTGGGTGTGGAGGGAATGATGCTCGTCGGCGCCGTGTCAGGGTTTGCGGTCGCGGCCGTCACGGGCAACCCCTGGCTGGCCGTGCTCGGCGCCATGGCGGCAGGCGGCGCGCTCGCGGCGGGACATGCGTTATTGACCGTGACCCTGGGAACGGAGCAAGTGACCACCGGCCTCTCGCTGGCGCTGTTCGGCACCGGCTTGAGCGCCTTTCTGGGGAAGCCCTTCATCGGCATTCCCAACCCCGTCCCCTTCCGCGCCGTCCCGCTGCCCGGTCTGGCTCAGCTTCCCATCCTCGGCCCGGTGTTCTTCCAGCAGGATCTGCTCGTCTACACGAGCTATGTGCTCATCATCCTCGCGTGGTGGTGGATCTACCGGACACGCCCGGGCCTGCACCTTCGGGCCTGCGGGGAGAGCCCGGAGACGGCAGATGCGATCGGCGTCGACGTCACGGCAATCCGCTATACGGCGGTCATCGTGGGCGGAGCCCTGGCCGGACTGGCCGGCGCGTACCTTTCCCTTGCCTACACACCGGCGTGGACGGAAAATATGACCGCGGGCCTGGGGTGGATCGCGATCGCGCTGGTCATTTTCTCAACGTGGAACCCCCTGCGTCTTCTCGCTGGCGCATACCTTTTTGGTGCCGCGGATGCGCTGGGGTTTCGCGTGCAGTTACTGGGGGTGGAGACCTCGTCGATTTTGCTGCGGATGCTCCCCTACCTCTTCACCCTGGTCGCGCTGGTCCTGCTCAACGCGCTACGGCGCCACAGTCCGGTTCCGCGCGCGCTGGGGCGCCCTTACTTCCGAGAAGAATGAAATGAGGTGAAAGGCGATGGAGGCGTATTTCTTCGGGCAGCGCAAGTCCATCCCACCGGACTTTGCCGAGTGGCTCGACCCACGCGTAACCGCGGCGGTATCGATTGACATGCACCGCGGGCACTTGGACGAGAGCCCGGATTGTCCCTGCCCGGCGCCGCGGGGCCGGGAGATCGTCGAGCCGATCAACGCGTTCCACCGCATCTGCCGCCGGCAGGGGGTACCGGTGATCCATGTGAAGACGGTGCTGCGGGCCAGCGGCGTGGACGACACGAAGGGCTACCTCTCGGCGTGGCGTTTAACCTTCCCCATGACGGTCGGCCCCATCCCCAACGCGGATGCGCACGGTCTTCAGGGCACCCGCTGGACCGAGTTTGTCACCGAAGTGCTGCCGGATGACCATGTCGTGGACAGCAAAAAGCGCCTGAGCATCTTCTATCCCACTGATCTGGAATTTCTGCTGCGTAACCTGCGTCGCCGCACGGTCGTGCTCACCGGCGGATTCACCGACTGCTGCGTGCTCAACGCCGCGTTCGACGCCGCCAACCGGGACTATCGAGTCGTCGTCTGCCGCGACCTGGTGCGGGGCTTCTCCCTGGAGATGGAGGACGCCGCGCTGCGGATCGTCTCCCTACACCTGGGGCTGGTCATGGATTCTGCTGACCTGCTGGCGAGCTGGCAGCGGCAGCTGACCAGCGCGGCAGGCTGATAGGTTCGCGGGTGAACCATCGCACCGTGCCGATCATCGGGGCCTCGGTCAAACGAAAGGAAGACCCTCGCTTCCTCACGGGGCGGGGGCAGTATGTCGATGACATCCGCCTTCCCGAGATGCTGAACGCGGTGGTGCTGCGCAGTCCCCATGCCCACGCTACGATCCGCCGCATCGACGCGCGGGAGGCGCGCGCACTGCCCGGGGTTGCCCTGGTCGCCACAGCCGCCGACCTGGGAGCGGTGCCCCCCATTCCCATCCGGCTTGGCCCACGCCCTTCTCTCATCCCCTTCCTGCAGTTCCCCCTCGCCCGCGATCGGGCTCGCTACGTGGGAGAGCCGGTCGCTCTCCTTATCGCGGCCGATCGGTACCTGGCCGAGGACGCTGCCGAGGCCGTGACTGTTGAATACGATGTGCTCCCGCCGGTGACCTCGGCCGAGGAGGCGGTGCGGCTGACGGCCCCCGTCCTGTACGATGGCTCATCAGGAAACGTCGCCGAACATCTGACGACGATTGTCGGCGACCCCGAGCGCCTCCTGGGCAATGCGGACATCCGCATCCGCCAGCGCTTCACGATCCAGCGGCACACCGGCGTGCCGCTGGAGACCCGCGGTCTGGTGGCCTCCCACGACCGCGACACCGGCTTGCTCACGGTCTGGGGCCCGACGAAGGTCCCCCACTTCAACCGCCGCGTCTTGGCGGACCTGCTCGGCCTGCCGCAGGCGCGCATCCGGTTCGTCGAGCCGGATGTCGGCGGAGGGTTCGGCGTTCGCGGAGAATTCTACCCCGAGGACTTCCTGGTGCCGTGGGCGTCGATCGCACTGGGGCGGCCGGTCAAGTGGATCGAGGACCGTCGCGAGCACATGATGGCCACCAACCACTCCCGGCAGCAGATTCACGAGGCCGAGATCGCGGCCACGGGCGACGGCAGGATCCTGGCTCTCGTCGACCACGTGCTGGTGGACATGGGAGCCTACATCCGGACGCACGGGGTCAGCGTTCCGGAACTGACCGCGGCGCTGTTGCCCGGCCCGTACCGCATTCCGGCGTACAGCTGCGACATCGACTGCCTCCTGACGAATAAGACGCCGACCGGGACCTACCGGGCGCCGGGACGCTTCGAGGCAAACTTCGTCCGGGAGCGCATGATCGATCTCCTGGCGCGCCGTCTGGGGGAGGATCCGGCAGAGATCCGCCGCCGGAACTTCATCCCTTTGGGAGAGATGCCGTTTTCGGTCGGCACCGCTGCCTTGGGTGTCCCGACCGTCTATGACACGGGCGACTATGCATCAGCCCTAGACGCGGCAGTGCAGGCGGCTCACTACGCGCGCTTTCGCGCGAACCAACTTGAGATGCGGAAGCGGGGGCGTCTAGTCGGCATCGGCGTAGCCTCCATCGTGGAGAAATCCGGCCTCGGCCCGTGGGAGACGGCCCGCGTGGAGATTGACCGCGCCGGCCGGCTCGTGGTGTACTCGGGCGTTACCTCGGTCGGCCAGGGGATGGAGACGACGCTGGCACAGATCTGTGCGGAGGAATTGGGCCAGGCGCCGGACGACATCACCGTCGTGCACGGGGACACCGCCCTCGTCCCGGAAGGCGTGGGCGCGTTTGCCAGCCGCGGGACCGTTGTCGGAGGCAACGCCGTGTTGTTCGCGGCGAGAACCGTAAAGGAAAAACTCCTCGACGTGGCCGCCCGGCGGCTGGAGGCCTCGCCCGCTGATCTTATCCTGGCGCCAGGGCGCGTGACCGTGCGTGGTTCGCCGGCACGGAGCCTCACCTTCGCGGATCTGGTCACCGCGGTCCCCGGGATTCCGGGCAGTGCGGATGGCGCGGTGCTCTCCGCCACGTATGTTTTCGAGGCGCCGCTAATGACCTACCCCTATGGGTCGCACGTCGCAACCGTCGAGGTGGATCCCGAGACCGGCCAGGTGACGATCCTCGACTACGCGATCGCCTACGACGTCGGCAAGGCGATCAACCCCCGGCTTGTCGAAGGACAGTTGGTCGGCGGCCTGGCGCAGGGCATCGGCGGCGCGCTGCTGGAGGAACTCGTGTTTGATGGCGACGGCCAACCGCTCTCGGTCACCTTCATGGACTACCTTATGCCGACAGCCATGGAGATGCCCCACGCCATCACCGTCAAGATCCTTGAAGAAACCCCGAGCCCGCTCAACCCGCTTGGGATCAAGGGCGCGGGCGAAGGAGGAACGGCCGCGGTGGGGGCGGCCATTGCGAATGCCGTGTCTGACGCCCTGGCCCCCTGGGGGATTGAAGTGACCGACCTGCCGCTCTCTCCCGACCGAATCCTGACGCTGCTGCGCCGATCGACTCGGCCTGTGGTCGGGCAGACCTCCGGGGCCGACGAGAGGAGGGGACGACGCTGAAACCCGCGCCATTTCGCTACACCGCACCGCGTACAGTACAGGAGACGCTCGCGCTGCTGGCCGAGTACGGCAGCGATGCGAAGCTCCTCGCTGGTGGCCAGAGCTTGATGCCGCTGATCAACATGCGGCTGGCCCGGCCAGCGGTGCTGATCGACCTCAACCGCGTGCGCGCCCTGGATTACATTAAGCGTGAGAATGGTACGACCCGCATCGGCGCGCTCACCCGCCAGCGGACGGCGGAGCGATCGCCGGTGGTGGCGGCTCACGTACCGCTGCTCGCCGAGGCCCTGCGATGGGTGGGGCATCCGCAGATCCGGAACCGCGGCACCATCGGTGGCAGCCTGGCCCACGCCGACCCGGCGGCGGAACTTCCCGCGGTGGCGGCCGCGCTGGATGCCACCTTCATCGTCGCGCGCAATGGCCGCGGAGCGACCACTCCACGCGTACTTTCGCCGCAGCAATTTTTTGTCTCATATCTGGCGACTGCGCTTGAGCCGACGGAGATATTGACCGAAGTCCGCTTTCCCCCGCTGTGGCGCGACGGCGGATGGGGGTTCGTCGAGGTCAGCCGTCGGCACGGGGATTTCGCCCTGGTCGGCGTGGCGGCGGTCCTTCGCCTTGACGGGGAACAGCGCTGCCGCGATGTCCGGCTCGCCTTCACTGGGGTTGGTCCGACTCCCGTACGGATGCCGGAGGCGGAATCGTTCGTCGCTGGCCGCAAATTGGATGAGGGGGTGCTGACGGAGATCTGGCGGCTCGTCAGCGCTAGACTGCAGCCCGAGAGCGACATCCACGCTTCCGCAGACTATCGCCGGCATGTGGGCGGGGCGCTGGCCCGCCGCGCACTGCAGACGGCGGCGTCTCGCGCGAAAGGTGCCTCATGAAACCGCCCCGTCGGGGGCGTGGAAAATCCGGCAACAGGCGCGGGCGGAATGTATCTGTGCGGAGAATCGGCGCCAGAAAGGTCGCGACGCTGAAGCCGGTCGCCGAGCAGGCCGTCGCGCTCAACGTGAACGGGAAGCGCTACGTCGTCACGGTCCCCGTGCGCCGCACGCTCGCCGACGTGCTCCGCGAAGACCTCGGTCTGACCGGCACCCACCTGGGGTGCGAGCACGGCGTCTGCGGCGCCTGCACGATTCTTCTGGACGGTCAGGCCGTGCGCTCCTGCCTGCTGCTGGCGGTGCAGGCCGACAGGCACGCCCTGATGACCGTCGAGGGGCTGAGCAACGGAGAGCGCCTGCACCCGATTCAGGAAGCGTTCTGGGACGCGCACGGGCTGCAGTGCGGATTCTGCACCCCGGGGTTCCTCATGACGATCTCCGCCTTCTTGAAAGAAACGCCCCATCCATCCGAGGAAGAAATCCGCGAGGCGATCGCCGGGAACCTCTGTCGCTGCACCGGCTACGTCAACATCATCAAGGCGGTGCAGTTGGCCGCCGACCGGCTCAGACTCCCGACCGTCTAACCCCAACGTAGCGCAGCAGGATCTCCGGGTGGGCCGCCAGTTCCGTCGGCGTACCTGAATAGCGGACGTGGCCGGTCTCCAGCAGCGCCACCGCATCGGCGACCCGTAGCGCCGCGTCGATCTTCTGTTCGACCAGCAAAACACCGACCCCGCGCTCTTTCAGCACGCGGATCGTCTCCAGCAACGACGCCACCAGAAGCGGCATCAGCCCTTCGGTGGGTTCGTCGAGCAGCAGATAGTTGGGGTCGGTGCACAGCGCGCGGGCCATCGCGACCATCTGCTGCTCCCCG